>JBHIVS010000019.1:0-17345 GCA_041987885.1 Pseudobdellovibrionaceae bacterium
AGAGCTAGTTCGGCGGATTCAAGGGGTTTAATTTCCGCGATAGCTTCACGCCCAGCCTCACTGGTGGCGTGAAGTTTAATTTTTTCTAGTATGTCTATCCAATCAAGAACTGCGAGACCTTGCACGAAGAGTTCCTCCCAAAATCAGGATCATATATCCAAAAAGGCTTAGAGCCCAATGGAAATGTCCCCATTCTACATAAATAGTCTGTGGAGGATTTTTTAAATATTTTAGAGTGAATTGGCCAGTCCATTCTTTATGAAGGGGTGATTTTTGTAAAACCGCACCATTTGCAAGGATCGCCGTGCTGATTCCCGTATTTGTAGAGCGAATAAGGGGTCGGCGAGTCTCAATTCCACGAGCCAGAGTCATATATAAGTGCTGACTGGGCTCAAAAGTTTGTCCAAACCAAGAGTCATTGGTGACATTGATGAGAATTTGAGCATTTTTCTTGGAAAGCTCGCGGCTAAATTCTGGATAAAGCCCTTCGTAACAGATTTGTGGACCTAATTGAACAGTCGTACCGTCCTTTAGAGGTAAAGGCATCGTCATGGGGCCTTGGCCGCGGCCAAAGTTTGCGATGAAAGGAAAGATATCTAACAGAACGGGGAACTGATCCGAAAGAGGAAGGTATTCTCCAAAAACAAGTAGTTCTGTTTTCCTGTAGGGCTCTGAAAGATTGATGCCTTCAGGGTTTAATAGAAACACAGCATTATAGCTAGGTTCGCGAATGCGAACAGACTGTTCGGCTTTAGAGTAAGACCCAGTGAAAAGATTTGTTTTTAAATTTTTAACACCCTCAATGACCATTCTGGAGTATTGTCGATAGGACAAATGATTGTCTAAATAGTCAGGAAAGGCTGTTTCCGGCCAAATCAACAGTTCGGAGTCAGGGTGAGCTTGGAGCTCTTGCTGGCTCATGTCCAAAAATTTCTTGGTGATAGAGTCTTGATACATGCGCCCCTGTTCGGCATAGACTTTATCTAAGTTTCCGATATTAGCTTGAATGATAGAGGCTTTGAGTTGCCCATCGAAATGATTCCATTTTTTCCCGTAGTAATGGCCTCCGGCCATGGAAACAATTAAAGCCAGAGCGAGAGTTATGACATGTCTCATGCCTCTTTTGTATTCGTGCTGAATCAACCAAATATGGCAGAGCCATGCATTTGTCAGTAGAATCAGAGTGGAAAGTCCTTCAAATCCGATAATATCTGCAAAGTTATAGGCGGGTAGTTTTGCCCAAAGCAGCGTGTAGCCTAAGTTCCATTGAAAAATTGCAGGCCAGTACTGTTCAAAAAGAGCATGTCCTAGAGCAAAGAGAACGAGCGTAGAAGTTGCTCCTAGATTGAATTTTCGACGAATCCAAGTTGCAAATAGTAAGTTTAGAGGAATATACAAATGCATTCCTGCGCAAAATAAGAGCAATGCTGCAATTGAAATACTCCAAGGCATTTGTCCGAATTCATGTGCTGTGTGGGCTATCCAGTGGAATCCAATCAGAGTTAGAGTGAATTGTGTGATCCAACCAGCATAAAAAATTTGCTTTAAGGATTTGTCATTTTTCAGAGAGTAAATCCAGAGTGGGGCATAACAAAATAATAAAGCCCATGGAGGAAATGGAATGTAAGTTGTGCCGACTAAAATTCCTGATAAAAATGCCCAGCGAAATTCGTAGGCTTTCTGCTTGATATATTGAATGGTTCTCTTCATGATGTTATTAGAAACATAAAGAGTGAGTGAGTCCACGTGAAATTTAAGATTAGATGCCCGCATTGTACGAAACTTTATGAAGTGAATAGCGCTGATATCAGAAATGATTCTCCGCTATTTCAGTGTATTTCTTGTGAGGTTCATTTTAGTTTCGAATATCCTCCGAAAGATGTTCAGAATATTCATTGCTTTGTTATAAATACGGAATCAAAAGCACCTATTCAAGAAACTGTTGTCGAAGAAGTCGCAAAGAGTGAGATGGCTATTGATGCCAAGAGTCAATCGATGGAGGCTCACGTAGCGGCTTCTCAAGAGATGAAGTCATGTCCTAAATGTGGAGCCCTGAATGGGAGATCTTCCAAAGAGTGTTATTCTTGTCATGTTATTTTTGAGCGCCTAGAGGGGCTTCCCACGGACCCTTCACTGAAAGCGCAACCTAGTCTGGTACGTAAATGGAAAAATCTTGTAGAGAACTTTGAAAACGAAGATCTGCACAATGAATTTCTACGTTCTTGTCATGAATTAGAAGCCTTAAAGTTTGCCATTTATAAATATGAAGAATTGAAAAAAGCCCAAGGTGGCGATCCTCAGTGCGATATTATGATTGCTCGTGCAAATACTTTGATGCTGACGGGTTTAAGAAAAGAAACTTTTCAAAAACAAGTTTCGCCAAAAGCTAAATGGAAAAAGTTTTTATACTGGGGACCATTTGGCATTAGTGCTTTGATGATTTTGGCGGGGATGTTTAATTTAGGGCAAAGAAATCTTATTGGTGTGGGAGTAGCTTTGGGCTGTATGGCTGTCGGAGTTATTGTCATGATTAAAGGAAAGATTTCAGTTTCGGATTTCTTAGACTAAAAAAATCCTTTGAACGTGAGGTTCAAAGGATTTCTATAAAGCTCTTGAAATGTATTCTATTCTCTGAAGATCATCGAGGCATAAAACAAATTATGGCAGGGGACATTCCCCATCGTTTTGACAGTGAATCATTTTGTCTCTTAGGCTGCTCATTTCATCTAGTGATAAAGGCAGCTCGTAATCAAAACCAACGGTTTTTCCACCTTTTTGAGAGATAGATACGAACTCACGAACCCCCAAGAAAACTTCCGGTGCAATTTTTTCTTCTGTAGATAGGTCTAAAAAATCGATATTTTTAAATTGGGAAATCGTACTTAAAAACCGTTTTCTTTGTTGTTTGGCTTTGCTGAGTCCTTTTTTAAGATTTGAGTAACATTTGACCTCTCCAACTAAAGTGGCTTGCTTGGAGTTCGTATCGATGACGACCATATCTAACTCACCAAGAGTTCTACCATTCACATTATAGGCAACGCCGACAAGTACTTCATAGCGGGGAGCTGGGTATTTAGTTGTGAATTCTTCGCGGGCTACTTCTTCACACACGGCACCGGGATCTTTATAAAAACGAGCATTGTCTTTGATTTTTTCAAAAGCCTCATCAACAGAGGCAAAGACGAACTGAGCTGTAAACCCAAGAACCAAAGAGACAAAAATAGAAGCCTTTTTAAAAGACATAAGCACCCCTTTTAGGTGCTTATTAAATGCCATATAATAGAAATTCTTGCCATGGCAGAGGTTCTTTTGGAAAAAAGACCTCGAATGTTTAAAAAAAATACTCTATTTATAGCTCTCCAGAGCCATTCTTAGATCCCATACGAGAAGGGCTGACCTTCTTTTTATCTAGCCCCCTATCCATTGCATTTAAAAGAGATCGTCCAAAGGCACTCATTTGCGCGGCCTTGGTATCGACCCCTTCATCGCCTGTTACATCATTGGGGTCTTGAGAGTTGAACTTTTTCATAGTTCTGGTGTTGACGGCTACGACTCCAGTCGCTGAAACCCCTTGATCTAGGATCGTTAAAGCCTTGTAGAGATTTAGCTGACGTGATGTGCGAGTCTTAGAGGCCAGCTGAGATTGGGCATCGCCGGTAGAGAGAATATATTTTTTAACCCACTCTGGATCATAGATCTGTTTATGGGCCATAACTAGAGCTGCCGCGCCCGATACAAAGGCAGTCGCTTGAGATGTTCCAGTCATATATCCATAGGTATTGTTAGGTAGGCAAGATAGAATATTTTGTCCAGGGGCTGCGATATCGACAGTTTCAACTCCGTAGTTTGATGAAGATAAAACCTGTGTCGAAGGGTCAATGGCAGTTACTGAAATAATATTTTTTAATTTATAGTCAGCAGGGTAGTAGTGATGGAAATCAGAATTTGATCTTTCGTTACCAGCCGCTGCTACAAATAAAATTCCTTTTTCTTCGGCGGATTTCACGGCTTCAAATTCTTCCTGAGAATACTCAGTACCACCACCTGAATAGTTAATGATATGAGCACCCATTTTAACTGCATAACGAATAGATTGAATTGTATTTTTTAAGTTATCAGTGCCTGGAACTTTTGGATCGTAGTATTTAAGAATCATTAAGCTCACCTGCGGAGCGATCCCTGTGATACCCTTTCCATTGCCGGCCTCAGCACCCACGATACCTGCGATATGTGTTCCGTGGCCATGGTTGTCGTCTAATTTGTTGTTATTGGAAACATAGTTCCAACCATGAACGTCATCAATATAACCGTTGCCATCGTCATCAATGCCATTGGTAGCTTTGTTGCGTCCTTTGGAATCAAGACCTGACTCTCCTGGATTTACCCAAAGATTATTTTTTAAATCTTCATGGGCAATATCGATTCCCGTATCAATGACGGCCACGATAATATCCTTACTGCCCTTGGAGACAGACCAGGCACGTGCGGCATCTGATTTTTTTAGTCCCCAAGCTTGGCTGATCGCTGGATCGTTGAAAAGGGCGCTGGGTTCATCGATAACTTTATCAGTTTTGGAAGTGACGATGGATTTTTCCAAAGCACGGGAATCTGATTGAGAGCTACGGTGATGACTGTAGTGGGGTTCTTGTGATTCAGATGTTTTATAAACATACAAACCAAGTCCGGCAAATAACACCAAACCTGCGCAGCTAGCTCCCAAGATGAGTTGTTTAGAAAACATTTTGACTCCCTTATTCTTCACCACTTATCGGAAATAACAGCTAAATCATGAGTATATAAGAAAGGTGCCAGACCCTGTTTCTGTGGGCTGAGTCCATAGAAGCAGGACTTTGGTGTTCTAAATGGAGTGCTAAATAAAAAAGGGATGTCTCATTTAAAGACATCCCTTTTGTTTTTTAGTAAATAATAGCTGTTGTGCATGAAGAGCTATTTTTTGGAAGGGCTGTTTAGTTTTAAAAGCTCCTCAGGGAAAACGAATGGTTTTTCAGAGTTAATTAAACGTTTATAGAAAATGAAGTTTCTCATTGTGAGTTTTATATAACCTCGAGTTTCTTCGTACGGAACTTCTTCGATAAATTCTGTAGAATCAGCTCGGAATCTTGTTTTCAACCATCCTCGAATTGCAGAGTCGTTTGCATTGTAACCAGAAACCGCCAAAATAAATTGATTGTGATATTTTTGCGATAAAGTTCTTAATTCGAAAGCTCCAAGGGGAATGTTGATCTCAGGAACAAATAAATCATGTGCTTCCGCATACTCAAGATTATTTCTGGTTGCGATTTTTTTTGCAATGCTCGGTAAGAGCTGCATTAAGCCCATGGCATCCACAGGACTTCGGGCTTCGGGATTAAAGGCAGATTCTTGGCGAATGATAGAATAAATAAATTCAACAGGAACAGAGGCTTTTTTTCCTGCGGATTTGATGATGTCCTCAAAAGGAGTTGGGAATAATAAATCCGGATGATCCTTAATTAGCTGATCTTTGACTTCATTAGGAAGTGAGCCCACCGTCGAGAAAATAGGTAAATATAAACCAGCACGCGCAAATGCTGAAGTAATTGTTAACCAAGTTTTTTCGTCAGTGACTTTGGAGTTTTTAAGATGATCCGCTTCGATGGAAAGTGCTTTTTCGGCAATGCCTTTTTCATTTACAGCGATCAGCCATTCAATTGTTAGTCTAACTTCAGCAGGTAACTCTTTGACGCTTAAAAGGCTCATGTTGTTCATAGCTTCATGATCGACAATCAAAGGTTTAAACTCTCTGCCGATTTCACGGTGAGCTAATACACCGTAATATCCAGAGCTATCTTCATTTAAAAGCTCTTCAAATAATTTAGAGGACTCTTCCTTTTTAGATAATTTTTGATAAGTACGGCCTAGCCAGTACTTAGCTTTGTATTTATCAAAAGTTTCAGATGTTTCACTGAGCATTTGTTGAAAGCTTTTCTCAGCATCAGACCATTTTTCTAGTTTGTAGTAGTTCCATGCTTTCAACCATAGAACTTTGTCTTTGAGGCTAGTAGTATCTGACTTTTCGGAATAGCTGAGTTCAAAGTAGGTAAGCGCTTTTTGGTAATCGCCTTTTTCCTCCTCAATGCGCCCTTGAATTAAGTAAAGTTCGGTCAGAGGATATTTGCCTTTAAGCTGTGCGACACCCGCAGAAAGTATTTTTTCTGCACTTGATCTTTGATCTTCGGTCCAAAGAGTTCTGGCATAAAGAGAAATTGCATCGTGATGTCTTTGAATGGAATAGCGATTTTTTTTGTTCTTTTTTAAATCACTTTCGGTCCAATCAAATATTTTTTTTGTGGCTTCGACATAAGCTTTTTTGTTTTGAGAAATCTTATAAGTTTGGCGGATATCTTTGAGTGCGCGGAATTTTTCGGCCTCAGGAGTTTTTGGGTTCTCTAAAATTTTTTGATAGTACTCCAAAGCCTCTTTGAATTGACGATTTGTTCTAAAATCATTGGCTACTTCTTTGAACTGATTTTCTTTGGGTTCAGTAATTAAACGAGGAGAGTTTTTATGAAGAAACTCTGTGATCTCAACAATTTTGCCGGTGTCTTGTAGTTTTTGAGCTTTCTCTAGGGCTTCTTGATAATATTGTTCTTTAGAGCGACGAGGAATAGAAGTCCTTGCTTTGGCAATTAAATATTTTACATCGTCATTAAGATCTTCTGTGTTTTTTGCTTCAGCAAGCTGCAAATCAATTTGTAGATCAGAATACCAAGGCTCCACAGTTTCGGGTAAAGGTGCTAGAACTTTTTTATCATTACATGATTCATGGGCTCTTAAGAGAGCTAGGTTTTTTAGTGGGAAATCACTATCCTGACTTAACAAAGTAAAGGATTCGCAGGCTTTTGAAAGATTTGGTTTTTTAGAATCAGTGAGATTTTTTAGACCTAAGCTATAGAGTTTCCACCATCTGATATTGTGTTCGGATTCTCCAACCGGCAAAGTTTCTAGAGCTGCGACAGGTTGACGTGACCATTTACCTAAAAAAGAATAGGGCGGAGGAATGATGGTTTTATCATTTCTGACATCAAATCGAGAGGTCGTTGTACATCCTAATAACAAACTTAAAATGGGAATGATCAAAAAATTTTTAGACATACCAAGATAGTACGTCGATTTTTAAGAATAGGACAATCATTAAACAATAAAAAAGCCGCAAACCTTGTGAGGCGGCGGCTTTTAAATAATAAACTATAAATTATGATTAAAAATTACGGGCCATTTTTAGTGCATTAATTCTTTCCTCAAGCGGAGGATGAGTCATGAAAAGTTTTGCAAATTTACCTTTTTCACGAGCAGAAATCATCATTGTGGCTCTTGCTGGTTCTTCTGGAGGAAGAGGCAATTCATAAGCTCTTTGTAGTTTTTGAAGAGCAGAGATCATACTTTCTCTAGATGCGTATTTTGCTCCACCGGCGTCAGCTCTGAATTCACGGGCACGAGAGAAGTAATTCACAATCAATGAACCCAATCCAGCAAATACGATGTATGCGGCCATTTCAATACCGAATTGTACGATCATTCTGTATTTTTCGTCCACGTTGCTAGCGATAACGCGAGAAACGATTTTTGAAAAGAAAAGAACGAATGCATTCACGATACCTTGGATCAAAGTCATTGTGACCATGTCACCATTGGCGATATGGGCAACTTCATGGGCAAGCACTCCATCAAGTTCTTGCTTCGTCATTCCATTTAATAAACCTGTAGATACAGCAACCAAAGAATTAGATTTGCTTCTGCCAGTTGCAAAGGCATTTAAATCCGGAGATTCATAGTATCCAACTTCAGGCATTTTTGGCAGGTTAGCTGCTTTGGCCATTTGGTGGACTTTTTCTACAAGGTAACGAAGATCGGGATTGTTCTCATTAGGTTGAACAATTTTTACTCCATAGGCCATCTTTGCAGACCATTTGGAAATAAACAGGGAGATAAAAGATCCCACCATACCCCAGATCAAACAGTAGATCATCAAGCTGCTAGTGTTAGTAAGATTTCCTAATCCAAAGAATGTGCTGACGATCGACCAAACGATACCAATCGTTACGATAACGAGAAAATTCGTTAGGATGAATAAGCCGAAACGTTTTACAAATTGCATTTAATACTCCTTATACAGTTCGCAAACTTAGTAGAGATTTTTATTTTGCATCCTACGCTAAAACGATGGATTCGTCATTTGCCTCTAATAAGTTTGCGGCCTTTTTATAATAATGATGACTCTATAAGGATTGTCAATGCCCTCAGTTTGTTACGGGTATTTTATGGTTCTTTTGGCTGCTATCTTGCGGCGAAGTGGTGCTAAATTGGAACCGCAATGCTTTCTTTTCCACATCCACTTTTACTTTTCCGCCACTGGATAATTGTCCAAAGAGAAGCTCATCAACTAGCGCTTTCTTTAGATGTTCATCAATACATCTTTGCAGCGGACGAGCTCCGTAAACACGATCATAGCCTTTGTTTTTTAACCATTGTATCGCATCCGCAGAAACAGTGAGTTCTACTTTTTTCTCTAAAAGCTGCATTTGCAATTCATTCACAAATTTCTGAGTGATTTTTGTAATCATCTCTTCAGATAAATCATTAAATGGAACGATTGCATCTAGACGATTAATAAACTCAGGACTGAAAGTTTTTTTGATGGCATCCATTGAAAGTAAACTGCGCTGTTCTTCAATCATTCCGATAGTGCCACGAGAAGTTTCTAAGGCTCCGGCATTGGATGTTAAAATTAGAATAACATTTGTAAAGTCAGCTGTGCGGCCGTTGCTATCTGTTAAGCGTCCAGCATCCATAACTTGTAACAAAATATTATAGATATCGGAGTGGGCTTTCTCGATTTCATCTAGTAGTAAAACACAATAAGGATGTTTGTTGACGGACTCAGTAAGTAAGCCACCTTCTTCGTAGCCGACATATCCTGGAGGTGCACCAACTAATCGAGCGACAGTGTGTTTTTCCATGTATTCACTCATGTCGAAGCGTTCAAAGTGAATGCCCATGACATTGGCAAGTTGACGACATACTTCGGTTTTACCAACCCCCGTAGGGCCGGTAAATAAAAAGCTTCCAATAGGTTTGTGAGAACGACCCAAGCCACTGCGTGCAAATTTAATACTGGCAACGACTTTGTCGATCGCCAAATCTTGGCCATAAATTAAAGCTTTTAATTTTTTATCCAGTTCTTTGAGCTGACCTTTTTCATTGGCAGAAATATTGGTCATTGGAATTCCAGTAATACGAGAAATAACTTCTTCCACATCCTTCACATCAATGGTGATGATGTCTTCTGAAGTTCTCTTTAGATTTTGAAAAGTTCCGGCTTCATCAATCACGTCTATCGCCTTGTCAGGCAAAAGTTTGTTGTGAATATATTTTTGCGAAAGGTCTACCGCTGCTGTAAGGGCTTCATCAGAGTATTTAACTTTGTGGAAGTCTTCGTACTTTCCTTTAAGACCTTGTAAAATTTGAATACAATCTTCTTTGGAAGGTTCTTTAATATCAATTTTTTGAAAACGACGATTTAACGCCCGGTCTTTTTCAAAAAATTGACGGTATTCCGTGTAGGTCGTTGAGCCGATGCAGCTGATTTCGCCACTTGCTAGTGCCGGCTTTAGTAAATTGGAGGCATCCATAGAACCACCACTAGTAGCTCCAGCTCCGATAAGGGTATGAATTTCATCAATAAATAAAATGGCATGGGGTTGTTTTTTTATATCTTTAACAATGGCTTTGAGGCGACCTTCGAAATCACCGCGGAATTTAGTTCCAGCCAATAGGCTTCCTAAGTCCAAAGAATATATCACTGCATTTTGCAAAGGAGCCGGGACTTGTTGAGAAACGATTTTTTGAGCCAAACCTTCTGCTATGGCTGTTTTCCCAACTCCAGGTTCCCCAATAATAAGAGGATTGTTTTTGGTACGACGACATAGAACTTGAATAGCTCTTTCAATAATGTCTTCGCGTCCAATGACGGGATCTGATTGTCCTGCCTTGGCTTTTTCATTTAAATTTACGCAGAAAGATTCAAGAGGGGAGTTGCGGCCTTCCTCTGGGGATTCTCCGTCCATACCTGTCTTAGGAGCCGCCGAAAAAAAACTATCTTTGGAATTATCTTTGGTAATTCCGTGTGAAACATAATTGATGATATCAAACTGAGTAAGGCCTTGTTGCATCAAAGCATAGGTCGCATGCGATTCTTGTTCGTAGAAAAAGGCAACAAGCAGACTGCCTTCGCTAATGCTATTGCGCCCAGCACTCTTCATTTGAACAGCGGCCCTTTGAATAAGACGGTGACAGGCTAGAGTAAACTCCGGTGTCCAAGTTTGGTAGCCTCCATAGGTATCAAGCTGTTCGTCAGTTATTTGGGGAATTCCACTTTTGAAAAAAGTACGAAGGGCATTGCGAAGCTCTTGAACGTTGACAGAACACGCTTCAAGAATTTCCACCATTGAAGGGGATTCCGAAAGAGCAAATAGAATGTGTTCAAGAGTTACAAACTCATGGCGATGGAATTTCGCTATCTCGGTGGCGGCGGCAAGTTTTCGTTCTAGCTCACGGCTCATCATGGTACTTCCTCCAAGGTGCTCTTAAGAGGGTGTTCATTAAGTTGCGCGAATTGATTCACTTGCATGACTTTCATTTCTGCAACTTCAAGGCTATAAACACCGGCAGTCCCAGAACCCTTCTTATGTACATCTAACATTATTTGTGTTGCCTGTTCTTCCGTTTTTCCAAAAAAACGTCGTAATACAAGAATCACAAAGTCCATCGGGGTGTAGTCATCGTTAAGAATGATCACTTTGAACATTTTGGGTGTGGTTACTTTAGGTGCTGACTGGACTCCAGTCCCATATTCAAAATCATGTTGCGTGTTGCGTTTGTCTTGATCACTCATCTAAATCCTCTAACTAAGTCCCCTTACTTTATCATAATTCTCAATATGATCTTGATTTCTCGTTTGTAAAGGTACTTTTCCAGATAAAAGACTCGTCCTCAGGTTTAGAGGGATATTCATGGAACACAATCTTAAAGACCTAGGTCTTTAAGAGCCTCTCAGTTTGAGACTGGACATTGCAAAAGCCTCTCTTGTTTGACACAATTTTGCTGGAATACAAAAAGATTTTTGGAGGTAATAGAATGTTTGCATGTAAAAGAACGTCTCAAAAAGGTTTCTCCCTAGTTGAGCTAATGGTAGTTGTGGCAATCATCGGGGTACTTGCTTCGATCGCAATTCCACAGGTTAATAAATTTATCGCAAAGTCTCGTCAGTCGGAGGCTAAGACAAATTTGTCATCTTACTATACAGCTCAAAAGTCATTTCAAGCTGAGTACGCAGTTTATGATGGCCGTTTTGGTGCTATTGGCTATACACCTGAAGGTCAAATGAGATACAATGTTGGATTAGCTGCTGTTGGTTATACAGCTACCTTAGCAGCCAATGGATTTGGAAGTACTGTGACTTTTGCTCAGACGAATACTGCTGCATATTGTCCTGCTTCTGGCGGAGCTTGTACTATTGTTAACGGTGTTGGTAACACTGCACCTGGAGCTGTTGCTGGAGCATTGACTGCGGCGACTTTCACTGCTCAAGCTCGTTCATTCATTTTTGTTGAAACTACGGCAGACGTTTGGTCAATTAATAACAATAAAGCGGTAGTTCATGTGACAAATGGTATTCCTTAGTATTTAGATATGCTTACTGCGGATACCATAAAAAGTTTTAAGATTATCGAAAGGATTCCAGCTCTTTTAGTTGGGGTCCTTTTTGTTTTTGTATCTTTTCAATCTTCTCATAAAGTAGGTAATTTTAGGGAATCGAAATTTGCTCTTGTAGCTCCACCTCAAGGAGTTGAACATTTTACTTTTGGCTATGGAGAAGTGTTCTCAGACTTGCTGTGGATTCGCGCTTTACAAGATTTTGATTTTTGTGAAAAGAAAGTAGATAATATCAATTGTACTGACAATTCTTGGATGTTTCGTATGATAGATACTATTACTAATATTTCGCCTCATTTTAGACTTCCTTATGCTGCTGGCTCATTATCACTGACAGTTCTCGTAAATGATATCAAAGGTGCTAGCGTAATATTTGATAAAGCAGTTAAAGCATTTCCAAATGATTGGCCAATTTTGTATCGGGCATCTTATCAAGCTTTGATCGAAGAAAAAAATAACGAAAAAGCTGCTGGATTGATGTTAAGAGCTGCGCAAAATGGGGGGCCTCCGTGGTTGTATGAAGCCTCTGCAAGGCTTTACTCGGAAGAGGGTAAAATGGCGGTGGCTGAAGGAATTTTAGCTGATTTAAAGGCTAATAATGAGAGTGAAGAGCTGATTCGCAATATGGAAAAAAAGATAGAAAGTCTGCGACAAAAGCAGGCTGAAAAACAAAAAAATCGTTAGAAGCCCTGTGTCTACAGGGTTTTTTCATTTCTGAGTTCTAAAAATATTGAAAAACTGAAGAATTTCGAAGACCTGACATTGACGTAGGGGCGGGAATGTCCATATTTTCTATGTTCATTTAATTAAACCATTGAAAGCTCTGATTATTCAGATTTTTTGAATTGAAACTTAGGTAATGTATGGCTGGCAGAGATTTTTACGAAATTTTAGGTGTTAACCGCGAAGCAGATGCTGACACTATTAAAAAAGCTTATCGCAAATTAGCGATGCAATATCATCCTGACAGAAATCCTGGCAATGCAGAGGCCGAGGAAAAGTTTAAAGAAGCAGCGGCTGCTTATGAAGTTTTAGGTGATGCGAATAAAAAAGCACAATATGATCGATTTGGTCATGATGCATTTAATGGCCGCGGTGGTGGCGGCGGATTTTCAAATACAGAAGATATCTTTTCTCATTTCGGAGATATTTTTGGGGATTTATTTGGAGGTGGGCAAACACGTTCACGCCGATCTCGCAATGAACCCCGTAGAGGTTCTGATTTAAGATATGTGACAGAGATTTCTTTAAAAGATGTTGTCACTGGTATCGAGAAAGAAATTGAATTTGATACTGATAAAAATTGTGATGAGTGTAAAGGAACTGGCGCTGAAAAAGGTTCTCAGCCAGTAACCTGTGGAACTTGTGGTGGTTCGGGACAAGTTGTAAGGCAGCAAGGCTTTTTTGCTATGGCCTCGACATGTCCAACATGTCATGGCAAAGGCACAACTGTTAAAAATCCTTGTAAACCTTGTCATGGGCAAGGTCGTGTTTCAGAGCACAGAAAAATTCGTTTAAATATTCCAGCAGGTGTTGATACGGGAACACGCCTTAGAGTCGCTACTGAAGGCGAAGGCGGGTATATGGGCGGTCCTCCAGGGGATCTGTATGTAGAAATTCGTGTGAAAGATCATAAAAATTTTGAGAGACAAGGCGATGACTTAGTTTCAGAAATTGAAGTGTCTTATTTGCAGATGTTGCTGGGTGCTGAACTTGAAGTTCCGACGGTTACGGGGACAGAGAAAGTGGAGATTCCAAAAGGCACTCATCATGGGGATACTGTGAAGCTTTCTGGACAAGGATTGCCATCGCTGAGAGGCAATCGACGTGGGGATATTTATTATCACGTAAATGTAGAGTTCCCTAAGAAGCTATCGAAGGATGAAGAGAAGCTTTTAAGAGAAATTGCAAAAGCGAATAAGGTCGAAGTTGCTGGTGAATCTGGTTTTTTTGGACGTAAAAAATAACCCTGAAAAATAACAACCCCAACGAGAGGGTAGCACCGTTGGGGTTATTGAGGGATTGGGATCGTTTACTTGTTCGTGTTTATAGTGCAGAAAAGATCCTGAGAACTCTAGTTACATGTTTGCAACATATTGAAATAATTGATTAAAAAACTGTCATAAAAATAATGAGAAAACTTAGATATTTTTTTGATGACAGCCTTGACGAGAGCAAAATCGAGTACACATTTAGATTGTAATTTATTACACGAGGAGACAATAGGTATGGGTAAAATTATTGGTATCGACTTAGGAACGACAAACTCATGCGTTGCTATTATGGAAGGCGGAGAAGCCAAAGTACTAGTTAACGAAGAGGGCGCACGTACCACTCCGTCAGTTGTCGCTTACACTAAAGATGGTGAGCGTCTAGCTGGTCAGATTGCAAAGCGTCAGGCAGTTACTAATCCAGAAAATACAATCTATTCGGCGAAACGTTTTATCGGTCGTCGTTTTGATGAAGTTCAAGATGAAATTAAATTAGTTCCTTACAACGTAGTTGGCAAAGGTAACGATTGTGCGTTTAACGTACAAGGTAAACAAGTATCTCCTGAGGAAATCGGAGCTGCTGTTTTAGGGAAACTTAAAAAAGTTGCTGAAGACTATTTGGGTGAGCCGGTAACAGAAGCTGTAGTTACAGTTCCTGCGTACTTTAACGATGCTCAAAGACAAGCAACTAAAGATGCTGGTCGTATCGCGGGTCTTGATATTAAACGTATTATCAATGAACCAACTGCGGCAGCTCTTGCCTACGGAATGGATAAAAAGAAAGACGAAAAGATTGCTATCTATGATTTTGGTGGCGGTACATTCGACGTTTCTATCCTTGAAGTAGGTGATGGTGTTGTTGAGGTTCGTGCAACGAATGGAGACACTCATCTTGGTGGTGATAACTTTGATACGGTTATTTTGGAATGGTTGATTTCTGAGTTTAAAAAAGATCAAGGTATTGATCTTAAAAATGATAAAATGGCGCTTCAGCGTTTAAAAGAAGCGGCAGAGAAAGCAAAAATTGAACTTTCTTCTGCTCAAGAAACTGAAATCAACTTGCCATTTATTACTGCGGATCAAACAGGTCCTAAACATCTTCAAATCAAGCTTTCACGAGCTAAATTTGAGCAGATGACAGAAGACTTAGTAAGACGCTCTATGGAGCCATGTAAGAAAGCTCTTGCGGACTCTGGTTTGAAAGTGTCTGAAATTGATGAAGTTATTTTGGTGGGTGGTTCAACTCGTATTCCTGCAATTCAAAAGGCAGTGAAAGAGTTCTTTGGTAAAGAACCAAACAGAACTGTAAATCCAGACGAAGTTGTAGCATTGGGTGCTGCGGTTCAAGGTGGTGTATTAGCAGGTGATGTTAAAGACGTTCTACTTCTTGATGTAACTCCGCTAAGCCTTGGCATCGAAACTTTGGGTGGCGTAATGACAACTTTGATTGAGAGAAATACGGCGATTCCTTCTAAGAAATCTCAAGTATTCTCGACAGCAGCGGATAACCAACCAGCAGTTGATATCCACGTACTTCAAGGTGAGAGAAAAATGTCTTCGGATAATAAATCTCTAGGCCGCTTTGAGCTTGTAGGTCTTCCTCCAGCTCCACGTGGTGTGCCGCAAATTGAAGTTACTTTTGATATCGATGCGAATGGTATCTTGAGTGTTTCTGCAAAAGACATGTCTTCAGGCAAGTCTCAGCAGATTAAGATCACTGCTCAATCAGGTCTTTCTGAAGAAGAGATCAAGCGTGCAGTGGCAGATGCTGAAGGGCACGCAGATGAAGATAAAAAACGTGCGGAAGCAGTTGCTCAGCGTAATAACCTAGATAATTTGGTTTATCAAACTGAGAAACTTATCAAAGATAACACTGGTAAATTACCAGAAGCTGATGTGAAAGCTGCAAACGAAGCAATCACTGAAGCGAAGTCTACTTTGGATAATAAAAATGCATCTGCAGATGAGTTAAAAGGTGCTTTTGAAAGATTGCAAAATATGACTCATAAACTGTCTTCTGAAATGTATAAAACAGAGGGCGCGCAAGGAGCAGCTGGTCCTGAAGCGGATGCAAATGCAGGCGCTTCGGCAAACAAAGGTAACGATGATGTTATCGATGCTGACTACAAGGATGTAAATTAATCCTAATAAAGTTGAATAAACTTGAAAAGCCGATCGAAAGATCGGCTTTTTTTATTTTGAAATTAAAAGTAAAAACCGACATAAAAATCCATGAATTTTCCTCAGAAATAGTGTTTCAATAGTAATTGTAATTTTTAAACTATTTTAGTTAAGAACTTATAATTTGAGAAATTTCAACTTAGGAAAATCTTGGATATTTTTAGCAATTCTTTTTGGATCTTTGTCCGGACAAGCAGCAGTTGTTGATAGAATCAGCCTGGGGGGCGGGTTTGCAAGTCTCTTAGAAAAAAGAGGAGTTATCTATTACAAAGATTTTCAGATTGCTCCAGTAGTGGCTGCTTATTTTTTTGATAGAAGAATTGAATATCTTACGGATTCTATCGGTTATCGACAGTTCTTAATAGAAGATAGGCTTCGTTGGCGTTCATCTGTTCATTATATTAATGATGATCCTTTATTTCCTAAACATAAAAACTTCATGCATCGAACTGTTGACAGGGCAGGGACCTTCGAGTGGATGAATCGGCTTGAACTTTATTTACCTAGTTATTCTAAATATCAAGGGGAGCTTGATGTTGGAATTGCTAAAGATCTTAAAGAACATTCTGGAGTCTATCTAGAAATTTCTGGAAAAATAAAAATCTTTGAAAAAAATTGGAATATTATTTCTGATGATCGTTCCGAAGTTAATTTATTTGCGACTGTGGGATACGCCACTCAAGAACATAATGAGTACTTGTATGGAGTCGGAGCCAAAGAAGGATTTACTCATCTCTCTACGGGAGTTTGGATTAATTTTCCCGACCGAGCAGATCGTTATACTCCGATAGTGATGATAAAATATTTTGAGGTGTTAGATCGTCAAAATCGGAATGCGTCATGGGCAGTTAATAATAATCATGGATTGATGGTAACCTTAGTTGGTGCTCTGCCCGTATATTAGCTTATGGACTCGACAGAGGTATTTATGGTCTTTGCTGATGAAACCAATCATTAGAATTTAGTAACTGGTGGACAGGGTTTTAATTTAATGATACGTATGGTCGAACAGTGATTGAGGGGTAGTTATGTCAAAATGGTTTGTACTTGTCGCGATGATTGTTGCCGCAGCTTTTAGTCGTTTAATTCCGCATCCTTGGAACTTTACTGCTATTGGAGCCATGGCTTTATTTGGTGGGTCTTATCTGCCTTCTAAAAAATTGTCTTTATTAGTTCCTATTTTAGCATTGATCGTAAGCGATCTAGTTTTAGGTTTTCACAATACGATGGTTTTCGTTTATCTGGCTTTTTTGATGATCGTTACTATTGGTTGGAACTTACGTGAAGATCGTTCTGTTTTAAAACTAGCGAGCTTTTCTTTACTAAGTAGCAGCTTGTTTTTCGTAATTTCTAATTTCGGCGTTTGGTTTATGGGAGGCTTTTATGCAAAGTCTTTCGAAGGTCTGGTACAGTGTTATG
>JBHIVS010000020.1:0-17154 GCA_041987885.1 Pseudobdellovibrionaceae bacterium
ATTTGGATTTCTATTTAACAGAACCAAATAATCATTTGCCCCTGTCATTTCCATCATTCCAGAATATTTTCCTGCTTCGAATTTTTTACGATATGTTTTACGAGCAATTTCTTGCAGCAAACATCCTAAATGACCTGTTCCAATTAAGTCTCTGCCAGCCTCTAATTCACATTTTGGTTCAAAGCCAATTTCTTGCTCTCTAGTAACTGGAAACTTAACAACAGAAAAACTTGTTGCATCAATATTGAATTCATCCTTCAAGCGATTTGCGGGATTCCTTTTTATTAGCTTAGAAGAAAAAATATAAGGAACAATTATTGCCATTCGCTGGCCATTTGCTCTAGCCTTACGAATACCTTCTGCAAGTCTGCTAAGATCATCTTGAACATCCATATGAACAATATCTTGAAAAATTTCAAGATAAGGTAAACGAGGGTCGCCGACTAAGACATCATACTTTACCCCAGGCTGATCATTAGCTTGCAAAAAACCTCTCCATAATTCCATATCTTCAATTTGAACAGGAGTTACCCCTAGGAATACAACATCCGCTTTTTGAATTTCCATTCTCAAGCGCTCATAGACGCCTTTACCTAGAACCTCAGGAGTTTCAACCTGAGAAAACTTTATTTTCGGAATAGCCTTTTCCTGAATTTTGAAATTCATGGAAAAAAACACACCCAAACCTACTACAGCTATGGCAGCTACCCAGTACAAGTATTTCATAGAGCTAGACTTTACTTGTTTTAAAGACCTAGGCCAAGGCTCAGAGCCCTGCAATTACGCATACTGACAAACTCCATTGAATTATCTGAAAATTATGTTAGTTTCCGCTTTAGAACATAGGACTTGATCCCTAGAAAGACAGGTACCACTTAATATGACTGCGACATATACAGCATCTAATTCTTATCTTATTATCGGCTCTGGCCGAGTGGCTCGTCATTTATCTTACTACTTTGAGCTTTTAAAAATCCCTTTTCTATCTTGGAATAGAAATCAGTCTTTCGAAGATCTCGATAAATCAATTCACTCTGCAACTCATATTTTGCTAGCAATTAGTGATGATTCGATCCCTGAATTTTATGCAAAGTATTTAGAAAAATACGACGACAAAACCATCTTACACTTTTCCGGATCACTGCATAAACCGCCTATGATTGCAGCTCATCCGTTAATGACATTTGGGCATGATCTCTACGATCTTTCTTTTTACAAAAGAATTCACTTTTGCGTAACCGGAGCAGATTCCTTACAAGATATAATCTCTGAACTACCAAATCCTAGTTCGACACTCTTTGCGTTCGAGAAAGCAAAATACCATGCTCTGTGTGTATTGGGTGGAAATTTTAGCTCTATTCTTATTGGTAAAATGCTTGAAGATTTTCAAAAATTAGGTCTGCCAGAAAATGCAGCTTTACCTTACATAGAAAAAGTAATTTCAAATACTTTCAAAAACCCTAGTGAGGCTCAAACCGGCCCCCTAGTTCGCAAAGACGTTTCTACCGTAGAAAAAAACTTACACTCTTTATCTGATGATCCCTTTCAAGATATTTACAAAAGCTTCTTAACAATGCTTTGGCCTGAATATCCAAAAAAGTAGGTATGTATGAAAACTATTTTAGACTTTCACGATAAAAAAATTAAAAAACAAAAGATCAGCATGATCACTTGTTACGACTATACTTTTGCTCGAATAGTAAATAGCAGCGATATCGATTGTATACTTGTTGGCGATTCTTTGGGTATGGTCATGCATGGCAAGCCAAACACCATAGACGTATCCACAGAACTTATAGCGATTCATACAAAGGCGGTTGCAACTGGGGCCCCTGATAAATTTATCGTGGCCGATATGCCTTTTTTAGCAAATCGCAAAGGATTAACCGCAAATATGAATGCGGTTGAGAAAATCATGAAAGCCGGAGCCCACGCTTTAAAAATCGAAGGTGCTGATGGCAATGTAAAATTGATTCGTCATCTTGTTGATTCAGGTGTTCCTGTACAAGGTCATTTGGGCTTAACTCCTCAATCTATCCATCAACTTGGTGGCTTCAAAGTTCAAGGACGTGAAGAAACTGCAAAAAGAAAAATAATGGAACAAGCCTTAGCTCTGCAAGACGCTGGAATTTTTTCTTTGGTTCTTGAATGCGTCCCTTCTGATTTAGGAAAAACAATTACTCAAAGACTTGAAATTCCAACTATTGGAATCGGTGCTGGCACAGATACCGATGGACAAGTTTTAGTTCTGCAAGACATGCTCGGAATGAACCCTGCCTTTCAACCTAAATTCGTTAGAAAATTTATAGACGGTCACTCGGTGATTCTCTCTGCTTTGAACGACTATAATTCTGAAGTGAAATCACAAAGCTTTCCCAATGCCAAAGAGAGCTATCTATGATCAAGATCTTTAAAACTCCCCAAGAACTCATGAGTTGGAGAAAGTCTTTGAATAAAACCGTAGGCTTTGTTCCTACGATGGGGGCTTTGCATGAAGGACACGGAGAACTGCTTCATCAAGCTCGTCAAAATAACGAAGTCGTTGTTTTATCTATTTTCGTAAACCCAACTCAGTTCAATGATGTAAATGATTTAAATAAATATCCTAAAACTTGGGACAGTGACTTTGCACTGGCTGAAAAACACCAGATAGATGCCATTTTTTACCCGAACTACGAGAATCTCTATCCCGATCAGTACAAATACAAAGTCACTGAAAATTCTTTGTCTGAAACCCTCGAAGGCGAGCACAGACCTGGGCACTTTGATGGAGTACTTTCTGTGGTTATGAAACTTTTAAATATTGTTTCAGCTGACAAGGCTTATTTTGGGGAAAAGGACTACCAACAGCTTTCTTTAATCAAAGGCATGGTCAGTGCTTTTTTTATGTCCACAGAAATTGTTCCTGTTCCCACTGTTCGCGAAAGTGATGGCTTAGCAAAAAGCTCTCGCAATCGTCGCCTAAATGATGTGCAAAGAGCTTTGGCTCCTAAAATATATGAAGTTATCACAACTCTAAAAACTGCTGACGAATGCAGCTTAGCTTTAAGCCAACAGGGCTTCGATGTTGATTATGTCAAAGACGTAGATGGTCGACGTTTTGTAGCTGCAAAACTTGGAGAGGTAAGGTTGATCGACAATGTCAAAATCTAAAGTTCTCTTTATTCTTTCAGGATCTATTGCATGCTATAAAGCTTGCCAAGCTATTTCAAAACTTGTTCAAGCTGGATGTGAAGTACAAACGGTTGCAAGCCCCTCAGCTTTGCAATTTATCGGAAATGCCACTCTCGAAGGACTGACTGGAAAAACAGTTATATCAGATCTATTTAAGGCTGGAAATGTGATGGATCATATTCATCTAGTTCGTTGGGCTGATTTAATTGTTGTTGCTCCAGCGACGGCGTCTTTTATTAATAAAGCCGCACAAGGTGTTGGTGATGATTTAATTCAAACTTTATTTCTGGCCCATGATTTTACAAAACCATTTTTGGTGGCTCCGGCAATGAACGTAGCTATGTATAATCATCCTATTACACAGTCTTCTTTAAAAAAACTTAAAGAATTAGGCTTAGAAATTATCGACTCGGGCGCTGGAATGCTTGCCTGTGGCGAAGAAGGCAAAGGACGTTTAGCCGAACCTGAACAAATTCTTGCTGCTATTTTTAAACATACTTCTAATGAAGGATCTGGCACAGCGACTACTTTGGAGCCCGCAAATAACTCAAAAAACAATATGGATTCTAAATCTATGTCGCTTGAGAGTTCCGTTGGAAAATCTCTGCGTGTTCTAGTTACGGCTGGAGGCACTCAAGAGTCCATTGATGATGTTCGAGTTCTGAGCAATACTAGCTCTGGCTTAACAGGAGTAAAAATTGCAGAGTATCTTGATCATTTAGGATTTGATGTGACTCTGGTAAAAGCGCAAAACTCTGTGCGTTCGCACCTAGAAAATCAAAAAATATTTTCAGATTTTAAAAGTCTGAATTTATTATTAAATACAGAGCTTCGCGAACAGGCCTATGATTGTGTCATTCATGCTGCCGCGGTCAGTGATTACTCTGTTTCGCAAATTTCATTTGGAAACACGACTAGCAAACCAGATGAGGTTAAAAAACTAAGCTCTGAGTATCAATCGATGGATATCCATTTGGTCAAAAATCCAAAAATTGTCGACCAGCTAAAAGAATATTCTAAAAATAAAGATATGAAGCTCATCGCCTTCAAGCTGACAAGTAATGCCAATTCTGAAGAGCAAAAAAAGGCAGTAGAAAAACTTTTCAATGCCTCTCATTCTGATGCCATTATCCATAATGATCTAGTTGAAATTGATAAAGAAAAAGGACTGCATAAGTTTTCTTTTTTTCAACAAAACAAAGATAACGCCGTTCCCTGCGAAAGTACGGCTGATCTTTGCCTTAAAATCTCTGAATTTATTTATAACAAAGGAATTTTATGATTCTATGTTTAGATGTCGGCAACACACAAATATATGCTGGCCTTTTTGATAAAGATAAAATGGTTCTATCTTTTAGAAAGAATTCTAAAAATGGAGCCAGTTCTGACGAAACAGGTATTTTCCTTAGAAATGCTATTCGAGAAAATGGCTATGATCCTTCAAAGGTCACTCAAATTGCTATTTGCAGTGTTGTCCCAGAGGTCATTTATTCTCTAAAAGGAGCTTGTCAGAAATATTTTGGAATTAATCCCTTTATTTTACAAGCGGGTGTAAAAACGGGACTGAAAATTAAATACCGTAATCCTTTAGAGGTTGGTGCCGATCGAATTGCAAACTCAATCGCAGCAACACATTTATATCCTCAAAAAAATCTAATTATTGTCGACTCAGGAACTGCGACTACCTTCTGCGCAATTACCAAAGACAAGGATTATCTCGGAGGATCTATTATCGCGGGTCTACGTCTATGTATGGAAGCTTTAGAGAGTAAAACAGCAAAGCTTCCATCAGTTGAAATCGTAACCATGCATGAAGTTTTGGGTCGATCCACAAGCGAAAGTATCCAATCAGGTCTCTACTATAGCCATTTAGGCGCCATCAAAGAAATTTCAAGTCGCATCTCTAAAGAATGCTTTCCTAATGAAAAACCTCTGATCATTGGCACAGGGGGCTTTTCTTATCTTTTTGATAAGGAAAAAGTTTTCGATCAAATAGTTCCTGATCTTGTTTTAAAAGGTATGTTAATCGCGTTACAACAAAACGCTTAAGGGTATGTTTATGAATGTTACAATGTTAAGAGCCAAAATCCATAGAGCCACTGTTACTGGTGCTGACTTAAATTACGAAGGATCTATCAGTATTTGTCCTGATTTAATCAAAGCCTCGGGACTACTTATTAATGAACAAGTTGATATCTACAATTGCAATAACGGAGCGAGATTCACAACATATGTAATCCTTGGAAACAAGGGAGAAATCTGTCTGAACGGGGCCGCGGCCAGACACGTTCAAAAGGGCGATCTGGTGATTATCTGTTCTTATTGCTCAATGGATTTCGAATCCGCAAAAAAACATGAACCTGCAGTAGTTTTCGTAAATGAAAAAAATAAAAAAACTGTGAAACGTAAAGAAGATCGTAAAAATAATAAATAGTTTTTAAGAGGTCAGGACCAAGAAGTCTTGACCTCTTGTCAAAAAAAATAGAGTTTAGCTTATGGCTTTGACTCTTCTACAACTACAATCTGGCTTTAAATCTTTCGGCACAAAATCTCTTTTTGAAGACGCCACTTTTGCAATTAACGAAGGTGAACATGTTGGCGTTATTGGACCCAATGGGGCTGGAAAATCGACTCTCTTTAAAGTCCTCGTCGAACAGGAAAATCTTGATAAAGGCATAGTCACCAAATCACAGCAGTTACGCCTAGCTTACCTTGAACAAGAATCTGATTGGGATGTTGATAGTAAAGTTGAAGACTATCTTAGGGAAAACTGCCAGCTTCCAATTTGGGAGTTAAAACAATTCGGTCTAAAGCTTGGACTCACAGAACAACACTTCCAATCTTACCTAAAACATCTAAGCGGTGGTTACCGCATGAGAGTAAAGCTTTTATATCTGATTGGTTTAGATCCAAATTTGTTACTGCTCGATGAACCTACGAACTTTTTAGATCTTGAGACTCTTTTAGTTTTAGAAAACTTCCTTCAAGAATTTAAAGGTGCTTTTTTATTAATCTCCCATGATCGTGAATTTCTTCGCAGAGTTACCGACCATATCCTTGAGGTGGAAGAGGGAAATATCGTCAAATTCCCAGGGAATTTAGATGACTATTTTGAACAAAAACAACAGCTCCAAGAAATTTTAGAGAAACAGGCCTTAAATCAACAGGCGAAAAGAAATTCGATCATGGATTTCGTAAATCGCTTTGGGGCAAAAGCAACAAAAGCAAAACAAGCTCAATCTCGACTAAAAGCTCTGGAAAAAATGGAAGTCATTGAGCTTAAAGCAGCACCTGCCCGATCTCAAATTTTAATTCCACCACCTTCCTCAACCGGTAAAATGATCTTAGAGGCTGAAAATATTAACTGTGGTTACCCCGATAAATTAATTCTCAGTGACGTTCAAGTCCGCCTAGAGCGTGGAAATCACATTGGTATCGTGGGACTAAATGGTGCCGGCAAATCAACTCTTTTAAAAAGTCTTGGTGAACAAATTCCTTTATTAAAAGGCCAATTAAAATGGGGACACAACGTACATCTTAGCTACTTTGCACAACATACGCCCGAATCCTTAAATCTTGAACATAGTGTTTTAGAAGCCATGGCATCTAAAGCTCCAGCAGAAGTGACTCAACAAGATGTTCTAAATATCGCGGGAAGTTTACTTTTCTCAGGAGAATCTGTTCATAAAAAAGTAAAAGTACTCTCTGGAGGAGAAAAATCCAGAGTCGCTCTGGGCCAAATTCTGTTACAAAAATCTCCGTTGCTTTTACTAGATGAGCCAACAAATCATCTAGATTTCGACACAGTTGAAGCCTTAACTCGTGCCTTAGAAAAATACGAAGGCACTATCATTACTGTTTCACATGATCGTGGATTTATCGGACGAGTTGCCAATAAAATTCTTGAAGTGAACAATGGAAAACTCACTCTATTCCCTGGAACCTATGATGAGTATGTTTGGAGTTTACAAAAAGGATTTTTATCTGAAAGAGATTTGGGACCTTCTTCGGAAAAAGTAAAAACTACGAATCTGCAGAGTTCGGAAGTTTCACAAAAGATAAATTACAAAGAAGAACGTAAACGGATTGAAGGTGAAATTAAAAAGTCGACCAAACTAGCCAATGATGCTGAACTAAAAATCCAAAAACTTGAAGAACAACGTGGTCAGATAAATGAAGAACTTTTGACTATCTCTGGAGAAAAAGCTGGAGAACTGGCAAAAAAACTTCATAATCTGAGTTCTGAAATAGAAAATATTGAAAACTCCTTGCTAGAACACCTAGAGAGCATCGAGAATTTTGAAAAAGAACTAAACCTTCTCATCGGATAACAAAGACAATGTCGAACTTAAAATCCGCCCTTTTTTATGCTTTATTTGTAATAGCTGCTTTCTCACTCACGGGCTGCGCTAGTTATTTAAAAAAACGCTCTTGCGAAAAAACAAATTGGTATGAGTTCGGAGAAAAAGTTGCTTTAAGTGGGAAATGGCTAAATTCAAATCAATCGTTGAACGAATGTCGCAAACTAGAGGCTGATGTAGACGAATCTGAATTAGATAAAGGCTTTAAAAGCGGAGTCTCTCAGTATTGCACCATAAAAAATGCCGAATATAACGGGCGCATCGGTGGAAAATTTTCAGAGGATATCTGCAATGGTCCGCAGTTAAATTCTCTAGTTCAATCTTACAACAAAGGATTAATGTTTTTTTGCTCTAAAGAAAATGCCCTTGAAGTCGGACTTTCTGGAAAGCAGTATGAAAATAACTGCCCTACTAATATGGAAAAAAACTTTCTTGTCGGATACAAAAAAGGCCGCCTAGTTTGGGCGAAGCAATCCCTAGAAAATAAAACAAATGAACTGAGCTCAATTGAAAAAGAACTTCCATTTCAGAAACAATCAGTATCACTATCGGAGCACGAAGTTCGTATTTTAGAAAATATGAAAACAGATATGGAGAATCGTAAAAATCTTGCCTACGGAAATCAATCTCAAGAAACCATCACTATGTACGAAATCGAAATCAATCGAATTTCTAACGATCTCAGCAATAAAAGATTCCATCTAGAGTCTTTAAAGACAACTCTTAAAGATATGGAAAAAAAGCAATCTCAACTAAAAAGTGAGATAACTTCCCTTAAGGTTGAATTAGCACAACTCAATCCTCTATAGGACCGAATCCAAAGTCCTATTGAAGACAAAACGTACAACTGCCAGTTCATTTATATTCTAGCTAATAAATACTCTCTAGACCTAGACTCTAGAGAATTTGATCACTACTCAAATACCTAAAATAATTAAACTATGCTTAGAACTTTACTGTCTTTAATTAGTTTAATATCTATCGCGTCACCGGCATTTGCAGCGAAACAACGTACTGTCTGTACAGCGACAATTAATTCCAGCGATGAAAAAGAAATTTTTCAAAGAAACCTTGAAGGCCAAGGATTTAAATTCGTCGAATTAACTGATTTTGCAAAAACCACGGAACTCGGTGGCTCTAATGCTGATTGGTTTCAAAAAGCCTGCGACTCTGGAGTAAAATGTGACGTCTTACTAATCTCTGGTCATTTCGGCGGCAGTTTTTTTGGAGAAAATGATAAAAAACTCACACTATCTTCAAACGAACTCGAAGAACAATCCTGTCGCAAAACTTGCGATGGAATTATGAAAAATCCCAAAGAAGTTTTTCTATTTGGTTGTAATACATTGGCCGGAAAAACAAATGATTCCAGAACTCCAGAGCAGTACCTACAAGTTTTACTCAGAGATGGTATCGACAGAACAGAGGCTGAACGTATCGTACAGGCTCGCTATGGGGCCCTTGGATCAAGTTTTAAAGATCGTATGAGGCGTATTTTTTCTGAAACCCAAGTTATCCACGGCTTTGACTCCATTGGGCCTTCAGGGAAAACCGTACGACCATTCCTAGAAAAATTCTTTAAAACATCGGGCGACTATAACCAACGTCTTCAAAATCTTGAAGGACAAAAAATCGTTAGCTTGATTGAAAAATCAAATTCAAAAATTAGTGAAATTAATGGGCCTATGGCGGTTGCACTGAAAGGCACCGCATATACTTACTGTTCTGGCATCGGTGATGACGACAAACTAAGAGACGTCAAAAAAATGATCTGTAGTTTACAAGATCCTAATATTCCGAACAGTCAAAAAATCGCAACGATTGAAAAAATGCTTTCTAGCCCAGATGCATTGATCTATGTACCGTCATTGGCAAGTTATTTAAAACAAAATGATTCAGCAAGCCTAGCTCTCGCAGAGCGCTTTAGAAATAACAAAAATATTAAAGGACTTTTTGAGAAGATTTACAATGAATACGAATCTAATTCTCCGACCGTTGGTATGGAAATACTACAACTACGTCTACAACTTGATTTTGTGAATGAAACTCAATACAAAGCGGAAATCAATAAATTCGTCAATAAACGTTTGGCAAAACTCGATAGAGAAAACGTAGATATTCTTTGTTCTCTGTCTAATGAAGGAACTGAATTTCCTAAGATAAATTGGGATAAAATTCCATCATCAGCGCGAAGCAATCCTTATTTGGCTCTGGCAGCTCAATGTATCGGAACTACAGATCAAAGAATCACCAGATCTACAATCGATAGTTTCACAAAGTTATCCGGAATAGAGAAATCAACAGCGATATATGCCCTTTCTGAAATGCCCGGATATGAAGCAGAAAAAATTGCACTGGCAAAAAAATATTCAGTCAGTAAGGACAAACTTGATAAAGTCGCCGCCAATGCACTTTTATTATCTGCTTCAAAAAATTCTCAGGAACAAATTAAAAGTATCGAAAATCTTATCGATTTAGGATACGGAGGAACTGCTTTTGATAAGGTTTCAGAAAAGAATATTCAAAGCGAATCTATTTCGAATAAAATTATTGCTAACTATAAAAACAAAACAATTACAGAACAAGATCTGCTATTAGTTTCTGCGATTACTCCTAATAACTCTAAAAACTGGAAACAGATTCTTAAAAGTATTGATGCACAAGAATGGGGCGGTTCTTACTACATAAAAGTGGCAACTAAGAAAAAAGAAAGAAACGACAGCATTATCGATTGGTCCCTTGCAAAATTTGAAAGCAAACAAGAACCCGACGATATATATTCCTATTCAGAATATCTGTCTTCACAAAAACTAACCAAATCTGAAAAAGATCGCTTATTCAAAGTATTAAAAAGATCTCCAGAATCTAGCGTTTATATACGAGGCATTTTGAAGTCGCAAAAAGGTGTCACATATACTCAGGAAGAAAAAAACCTTCTAAAAGGATACTCAGCTGTTCACAAATGTGTCGAAGAAGAATCTGGAAATCTTAGCAGTACAACCTGTCAGGATTATGAGATTAATTAAAGAAGTCAGTCCTTCTTCTTTGTCGCTTCGTACATAGAAAGAAGGACTGGTACCTTTTAGAGTTGTTGACCTAATTTTTCCCAGAAATAAGTAAATCGTAAGGCTGTCCAAAAAATCTGCTGTTCGACATTGGCAGTCCCAGCATGTCCACCTTCCATATTTTCATAATAATAGTACGGATGGCCCATTTCTTTCATTCTTGCCGCCATTTTACGTGCATGCCCTGGATGAACTCTGTCATCCTTGGTGCTTGTCATGATAAGTACCTCGGGATACTTTTGGTCCTTTTTAATATTATGGTAAGGCGAGTACTTCAAAATTTCTTCGCGCATTTTAGGATCATCTGGATTTCCGTATTCATCCATCCAACTCGCCCCTGCTAGTAATTTGTGATAGCGAAGCATATCTAATAATGGCACCGCTGAAATAACAGCGTTAAACAAGTCTGGGCGTTGTACAAAGGTTGCCCCAGTTAACAACCCACCATTAGATCTCCCCATTGTTCCTAAATGTGGAGGAGACGTATATCCCTTTGAAATTAGAACTTCAGCAATAGAAATAAAATCATCATAAACTTTATGACGATTTTCTTTTAAAACAGATCGATGCCAATCCGGACCGAACTCACCGCCGCCACGCAAATTTGCAACCACATAGATGCCGCCATTTTCTGACCAAATTTTGCCGATATCGCTTAGGTAAAACGGATACATTGATGCTTCAAATCCACCATAGCCATATAAAATCGTAGGATTTTTTCCATCCATTTTTAAATCTTTTTTGCGAATTACAAAAAATGGAATTTTAGTTCCATCTTTACTGATCGCTTCAAGACGCTCGGAAATCATATTTTTAGAATTAAAGCGACTCTGAGCCCTTTTTAAAATTTCTGGTTTTCTAGATGAATTAGCATTCACAAGATAAAATGTCATCGGAGTCAAATAATCTACATAGCTAGAAATGAACAAATCACTCTCATCATCACTTGAAGTTACTGCGGCCACACCATTTTTACCAAGATTCACTTTTTCGAAAAGCCATTCTCCATTTTTTTGCAGAGATACTTTTTCAACAGATGGTAAAATATCATCGGATATTGTCATCAAAATATGATTCTTAGTAACCGTCATCGACTGTAAAAATCTTTTTTCAGACGGACTAAATAAAACTTTAAACTGTTCTCTGGTCAAAGCACCATTTACAACTGCATCTAAAGGAAAATAGACAACGCTACCACCTTTAAAAGCTCCTAGATCTTTTTTGACTTCATAAAAAAGATTCCCATTAAAAACACCGTAAAAAACCATGTTATCAGTTAATGTAACTTTAAATTTATTCCCTGTTTTATCCTCATACCAAGTTTCAGCAGAATAAAATCCATGTTGAATATGATGGAAAACATAACTTTGCCCATCGGCTCGATACACGTAGCTATAAGCCATCATATCTGTTTTTTTAGCTTCATTAACCACTATGCCTTCAGTTAATTTTTCTCCACGTTTAATTAACTTTACAATACGTGGATAGCCAGAGTCAGTCATAGAGTCATGACCAAAATCCGTACCAACAAAAATAGAGTTTAGATCTTTCCAAGCAACACGATTTTTCGCTTCGGGAATATAAAAACCATCATCGACAAATTTTTTTGTGACTAAGTCAAATTCTCTTACAACAGTAGCATCTTTACCTCCACGAGACAAATGCACTAATGCTCTCGTATGTTCAGGTGGTAAAGTTGAAGACCATTTGTAAACCCAGTTTTCATTTTCACTCGCTGCTAATTTGTCTATATCTAACAAAATTTCCCAGCGAGGTTTTTTAGACTTATAACTTTCAACAGACGTTTTTCTCCAAATTCCTCGGGGATTTTTCTTATCTTGCCAGAAATTATAGAGTTCACCATTTTTAAGAGTCACCAAAGGAACTCGATCTTTTGCTAAGTAAATAGATCTGGCGTCTTTTTCAATTTTTTGAAATAAAGGATTTTCTCTAAAATGATTGAGCGTTCTTTCATTTTCGGATTTTACAAACTCAAGAGATTTGTCGCTTTCGATTTCTTCTAACCAAATATAGGAGTCGTCAAATATGCCCATTCTTTTTGCCTGACTAAATTGAGACGTTTGGCATCCGGAAAAGACAGAAACAACCAGAATAATCAAAAATAATGGCCTAATCATCCTAGCCCTCCCAGATCCATGATATCATGAAACAGGATCGGCAAAGGGTCAAACTTGATCTAAAGACTCAAGATGGGGACTTTAATCGGTATTTTTTAGTTGAGAAACTAAGGGTGCTTTTATTTACTCTTCAACTCGAAACCATTCGATAGCTTCAATAGCTGCCTTTGGTTTATAGGCTTTTGCAGAGTCAACCCAGAGCACTTCAGACCAACCTAAACTACTAAATGCTTCGTGATCGACATCTCTTTTTTTAATAAAATCCCAAATATTTCCAGCTGATTTTAGAACATCTTTTTTCATTTGCAGAGACGGCAAATGAAGCTGAATGAATTTTCTCTGAGGATTTTCAATCGCGAAATTTTCAATCCCTTTATCAAGCAAAGATCCATAACGAATACTGCCCGCTTCCGCACAGTTATCAACTAGCAAAAGCTTATCAATATTATTAGACATCTCTAAAAGATCGGAAACTGAATAGTCTCCACACTTTTCCATAATAGCTTTATGAGCTCTCATAGAGCCAAAAGATCTTACATCAATGGCATGCTTTGAAGGCAAGATCCATAGATTTTTTGAATCCTGAACAGCAACTTGCATTCCTGGATTATCAATTGAAACTTTCACGAAATCTTGAACAATTGCACTTTCAAACTTTAAATCTTTTCTAGAAATATATAGAAGATCAAAAGTAGCTTCGACTTTACCTTCTTCATATCCACTAACTTTGACTTGATATAAATATTCTTTAACAAATTTTGCATAAGAATCTGATTTTTGTATTTGTGCTGACTTCGTTAAGAATAGACTTATATTACGAATAGCCTCTGAAGCCTTTGCCAATGATGTTAAATTACCTTCGATCAAGGTTGTGGGTATCAATGGAAGTTTCTCTATGGGTTCATCTTTCAAGGCCAACACTAAAGATTTCACAAAATGAGATCTATCTCGAAGAGAAATCTTGCGATAAGCCTCAATCCAAGCATAACTTAAAAGAGGTCTCAAACTAGCTTCAATAACCAACTCATCCATTAAGGGTTCTGAGCTATTCTTATTTCTGCAAACAGAATAATGCTCTGATTTTTTCCACGGAGTTTCACAATAAGAAGGAACTGATTTTAAAATATACGGCCAGCGCACTCTCTGTAAACGTGTAACTACCTTCGTTTCAGGATCGCCGATATCCAAATCACCTTGAGATAAAAATACCAAAAAATCTGTGATAGATTCTTCTAAAAGATTCTGCTGAGTAAAGTAATGCTTCCTTTTTTCATTCAACCAAATCTTAGCAATTCCTTTTTCTAAGTGACCTGGAGCACGTAATAGTTCTTCTCCAATTAACAGAGCTTGTCCTTTAATGTTGAACATATAAGGACGATCTTTAGAGACAGTGATTTGTAATTTTTTTGAAAAAGGTTCGATGTTTTCTAGGACACGCTCAATCGAATTAATCCTTTTGTTTAAGGAACTTAATGACTCAAAGAAATAAAGGCTAAAGCCCCCATCCTTCAAATAAGCGCAGCGATAAATACTGTCTAAAGGAATCTTCTTATCAACTCTGTCGATTCTCTCGACAACCCTGGATTCAATACATAGTGGTTTGCGAGTCGTATAAACGCCCACAATCACAAGTATTGAGAATAACAGAAATATTGCTATCGGACCCAGTTTCCTAAACATCGTTTACCTTCACAGCTTTTAAACTGTGCAATTAAAAGGCCTAAGGTGTTTCATTTTGAGATGAATGATTATGTTACGCGGCACACTCCATGCATCTTTACCTACTTTAGTATGGAAAAGAATAAAAAGATCAAAAAAATTCTAATGATTTCAACCCCCTTAGCACTTGGCCTAGCCCTCGGTATTCATCTATTTAGCGCCGAAACTGGGCACCTTGTTGAAACTCTTCCATTTCAGTCAAATGAGCTTGGAACAGCTCCAATTGACGATAAAACCAAAGCATCGGCCCTTAATTTTATACAACTTAATGACGACTCTAACTTTTTTGCTGCCCGCTATAAGTTGTGCAAATCAACTCCAGAAGATTTTTTGTGCGAACTTTTTAAAGACAAAAAGAGAAGCAAAACCTCTACTACGGATTTACTCCCTGCTAATAAAATTACCCAATATGCACGTAAGAATAAATTAAAAAGCATCGAGAATACCAATTTACGACAATCGATTAAAGCAGTTGCGGCTCTCTCGAACAATGAGCGCAAAAAAGTGTATAACAACTTGATATCTGATCAAGAAGCATGCAGTTCTCCTCACTTCATTGCAGCTTTGGCATTTAAATATGAAGAACAACTTCCTCAACAAGAGGCCCTAGAAAAAATCCAAAAGCTCTATAAAAAAGCAGTGGATTGCTCTTCGGAATCAGAAATCAGCGAATTAGCTCTATATAGAGGTGGTCTAATTGCCCTATGGCAAAAAGACATTGAAACTGCTCAAAATAATTTTGAAAAGTTAAAATCATCCACAGATATTAGCTATTCAGCGCGCGCAAGTTTTTGGATCAATCAAATTGCAAAATCTAAAGGTGAAGATATTCTCTCTGAAAAGTTAGATGCTTCATTTCAATCGTTTCCATTAAGCTATCATATAATTTCTGATTATGCGCAAATGGAAGAAGGGCCTTTTGAAAAGATCTCGGACCTTCCAGACAAAAATATCGCCAAAAGATCTTCTAATGAATATGTAAACCAATTGGTACAATACATTGAATTTTTCAAAGAAAATGGCAAAGCTCATTTAGCTAAAAAAGTTTTAGAGTTTGCAGACTATAAACAGGTCGAACAAGCAGAGCCAGGAGTTCAGCTCTATATCGCCTCTGTCATTGCAGAATATGAAGATTTGAATCATCAACGTTTTGTGATGATGTCTAAACTTTTCCAAAAATATCCTGATTATAAAACAGTTAAAAATCTTCAGATTTTTTATCCACTGCTTTACGACGATCTAATTGTTAAATTCCGCAAAGACCAAGACCCTTTTATTATCATGGCTTTAATGCGCCAAGAGTCTTCGTTCAATCCCAATACCAGAAGCCCTGTCGGCGCTTCAGGCTTAATGCAAATTATGCCAAGAACAGCCAAAGACATTAAAAAACGTGAAGTATCTGTTAACGAACTACTGAATCCTCAATTTAATATTGAAATGGGTGCTAGGTATTTTTCTAGTCTTATGCGCGAACACCAACAAGACTATATGAAGGCTTTGGCTTCGTATAATGCCGGCTCTGGAAACGTTAGAAAATGGAAAAAGAGATACCCTGTTGATAATCCGCTCTTATTTGTGGATTTAATTCCTTTTGATGAAACTCGTGAATATGTCGCGGGAATTTTACGTAATCACTATTGGTATTCAAAACTGTATTCCAACGTGATTGCCAAATACGAACTCGCAGGCCCTATTTCTGCTTCTAAATAATTAAATAAAAGTATGATCTTGTACTAAGATTTAATTGTATCTAGATACATCAAGATGTTTCTCAGACATTCTATTGACCTTGAATCAGAACCAATGTTTTGATGAAAAAAAGAGGTGAATAGTATGGAAAAATCAACTCCTTGGGGCCCTGCTGAAAAACAAAATTGGCTCAAAGAACAAATCACAAAACGTTCTTATAGAGATGATGTATTAGTTAAGATCGAAAGAATTCAATCATCGTTCGAGATTATTCAATATGGCGCTCTTTCCTACAATCCCGACCGTTACCCTCTTTTTCTGATAAAATCCAAAAGTTTTGATTCAAACAAAAAAACTATTCTTATCACAGGTGGTGTACACGGTTACGAAACCAGCGGCGTCCATGGAGCTCTCGCGTTCATGGAAAAAGAAGCCCAGAATTATTCCAAGTTTAATTTCCTTTGTGCTCCTTGCATCTGTCCGTGGGGATATGAGACCATCAATCGTTGGAATCCGTTAACAATTGATCCGAATCGCTCTTTTATGCCCAATAGCCCCGCTGAAGAATGTAGATATTTTCTTAAGGCCATGGAGCCCTTTACTGCTGAAATTTATGCGCACTTTGATCTGCATGAAACCACGGATACCGACAACTCAGTTTTCCGTCCTGCAAAAATTGCACGTGATGCCAAAGATGAAGCCTTAACTGAAATCCCTGACGGTTTTTATTGTATCGGAGATTCAGAAAACCCTTGTTTTGAGTTTCAAAAAGCAATCATTGATTCTGTAAAAAAAGTAACCCATATTGCTCCTCCTGATACTGATGGAAACATCTATGGCGAGCGATTAGAGCAAGATGGCGTGATCAATCTTCCTTTAAAAAAACTTTATCTCTGTGCGGGTTTTTCAAACGCTAAATTCATAACAACCACAGAGGTCTATCCCGATAGCCCCAAAACCACAGATATCATCTGTATAGACGCCCAAGTAGCGGCTATCAAAGGCGGA
>JBHIVS010000021.1:0-16931 GCA_041987885.1 Pseudobdellovibrionaceae bacterium
TGTATTCAGGATAGGTGTCCTTTATTAAGAAAAATCAATTCCTGTAATGATGAATTGATGGCTGTGGGACGGTTAATTATGAAAAAATTTGATCACAACGAAGCTGAAATTTATGATAAAAAAATAAGACTGGCGATCCCAGAATATGACCTGTTTCATGGTCTTCTGTGTAGTTTAGCGTCACTTATAATCAATAAAGCTGAAGCTCAAAAATCTGAAAATCAGCAGCTTTATCCCAGAGCACTAGTTGTTGGAGCTGGAACTGGTTATGAAGTCATAAATTTATTAAAGAAGTGTGAAAATCTAATAGTTGATGCCTTAGAACCTGCGGAACAAATGAGAGAAATTTTTGAACAACGCTTGCTTCAAGAGTCTTTAAATTCGCGGGTTAATATTTTCCCTGATACTCTGCAGTCATTTTTAGCCATTGAAAAATATGATTTGGTAACTTCTATATTGGTTTTGCACTTTATCCCAACTACAGAGGGCAAAGAGCAATTTATAAAAAAGATGTCTGATCTTTTAAATAAGAATGGAAAAATCGTTATATTTGAAATGATGAAAACAGGGGATTTGGATGAGTTCATGTCTGAACTCTGGGGGCAAAGACTTCGGGATTCTGGAGTGTTGCCTGAAACTGTTTCGGGCATGCAGAAAAATATTAAAGAAAAATTCTATCCCATAGTGGAGTCAGATCTCGAGCAGATGGCCAGCAAGGCTGGATTAAAGATGAATTCGTCGTTCTATCAGGTTTTAAATTTTAAAGCTTATATCTTTAAAAAAAATTAGCCATGCAAAAGATTGTCTAAAGCATTGTTTAATGTTTAGCTTTTAATATGGAAAATGAATTCTGTAGGAAATTTTCAACTCGATATCCTTTGATTGTTGCTCCAATGGCAGGGGGGCCTTCTTCGGTAGATTTGGTTGTGGCTTCTTCAGAGGCTGGTGCGATGGGTTCTGTGGGGGCTGCTTATATGTCAGCATCTCAGATACAAGATTTTGTATCAAAGGTAAGACAGCGTACAGAATGCCCTTTCTCTGTGAATTTATTTGTTCCTCAAAAATTTACAGAACCTAATGATGAACAAAAAAATAAAGCAATACAGACGACAAAAATATTTCGTCAGGAATTAGGTTTGGAAGACCCTGTGATTCAAGGTCCCTATGAAGAAAATTTTGATCAGCAATTTGAGATGGTTTTAAAATTGAGACCGAAAATTCTGAGTTTTGTATTTGGCACTTTATCCCGCGAATATTTTAAAGAAGTTCAAAAAAATGGAATTTTAACCATTGGTACAGCGACAACTGCAGAGGAAGCTTTGATTTCCGAAGAATCTGGAGTAGATGCCGTCGTATTGCAAGGAATTGAAGCAGGAGGACATCGCGCTATGTTTAGTTCTCTTGTTGATGATCCGAAAATTTCTACTTGGGACCTTTTGCAAGAACTCAAAAGTAAGCTCAAGATTCCGATGATTGCTGCTGGCGGCATCATGAATAAATCAGACGTGCAAAGAATGATTGCAGGTGGAGCCGCTGCCGTTCAGATGGGGACGGCTTTTTTAACAACTCAAGAGTCGGGGACATCTTTAGTATATAAAAATGAATTGTTACGCTCAGAGATGCGAGTCACTCGAACTACACGGGCTTTTTCGGGACGCTTAGCAAGAGGCATAGAAAATAAGTTTATGAAAGAGATGGAAAATCAAACTTCATCGATTTTACCATTTCCTGTACAGAATAAATTTACTAGAGAGTTAAGGAATGCCTCTTTGGAGAGAAAAAGCTCTGATTATTTGTCGCTTTGGTCAGGTTCTGGGGCGGGCAAGCTGTGGACAGGTTCGGCCGGAGAATTAATTAAAAGTATTTTTAGTCACGACTGAGCTCATTATTTGTGAGTTTTTGCATTTTCATAGGATATAGAGGCATTTTTGAGGTCTAAAGGGTCAATATTTGACCCTTTTTAATTTCATATAGAAATAAAGGTCAATACTAGATACAGATTAGGCTGAAGAAAGCACTTCCAATGGAAGGTGAAGGGGAGACATAATGGCAAAAATTATTCTAGTATTAGGAATCGCATTAATTGGTCAAAGCTCATTCGCAGGATATGTTCCTCCAGGGAGCCAGATGGCTTCTTGTACAGTTTATGGGAAAGATTCGGCAGATCAGGTTTTTACATTCGAAGGGTATGGAATTCATACAGTAGAAGCTTGCAACAATGCTATGTACTACTGTCAATTAAACTCAGCGATGGTGGCTTGCCAAGTTGCTGGCTCTAGTCCCATGCATTTTGAATATCAAGATCAAGGCCCAGAGTAGATTTAATTATATTTTTGAACTGGGGCCTTATGTAGAGACCCAGTTCAAAAATTAATAGAAAGACTTTTTAATCGCGAGTGATAGCGAAATTATTATCATTCCACTTAATCATTCCGCCTTCCATATTATAGACTTCCTTGAAGCCTAGGGAAAGCGCTTGCATTGTGGAGTGAGCAGAGCGAGCTCCGGATCGGCAGATAAAAAGAATTTTAGTGTTTTTATTTTCTTTTTCTAAGTACGCATCTAAATCAGGACCCAGAGTTACTAGTTTAGCTCCTTGGATATGCCCTAGTTCTCCCACAAATTCCTCAGGTCTACGTACATCAATCAATGCGTATTCACTTAAATTAGATGGATCATTGATTTGTAGAGTAGGGACGCCATCAGCATTATATTTATTGTTAACCATATAAACTCCTAAGATCTATAATTTGCCGAGTGTGGTTTTAGCATTTAAAGGCAATTTAAGGTATGATTTTTCGTTGTTTTCTTTAGGTGGCAAGTGACCAGCATCTATATTCACCTGAATACTTGGAAGCAGCAAACGAGGAGCTTTCAAGGTTTTATCCCTTGCCTCCCTAAAATCGACAAAAACTTGTTCTGAAGTTTCTTTTTTTAATTGAATGTTGTTTTGTTTGCTTTCACCAATTGTTGTTTCGTACTTCATGTCTCTGCCGTTAGGGCTGTAGTCATGACCTACGAAGACTCTTGTATTGTCGGGTAATGAATATAGATTTTTTGAAACGGAATTATATAAGTCTTTGGCACTTCCCTTAGGGAAGTCGCAGCGACCAGTTCCGTAGTCTGGCATAAACAAAGCATCCCCTGTGAAGATTGCATCCTCAAATAAATAACTCATGCAAGCAGGGGTGTGTCCTGGGGTTGGGATGGCTTTCATTTTTAAAGTGCCAAATTGAACAGTTTCAAAGTCTTTAAAAAGCTTATCGAATTGAGATCCATTTGTTTTTAGGTAGTCGATGTTAAAATGATGCTTAAACACATCTTGGACCACTGTGATCTTTTCACCAATTGCCAATACGGCCTCTGGGAATAATTGTTTTAAAATTTGTGAGCTAGATAAATGATCTGCATGCGCATGGGTTTCTAGAATCCCTTTAATGATTAAGTTTTCTTTTTTAATAAATTGTACGACTTCTTGGATCGAATTGTCGGTAACCTGTCCAGAAGGGGGATCAAAGTCTAATACGGGATCAATAATGACGGCATCTTTTGAGATTTCGTCAAAGACCACATAAGTCAGCGTAAAAGTGTCTTTATCAAAGAAGTGTTGGATTTTCATAGGTTTAAGCTCCTATTTATATTTGTTATAAACCATTATACAGAAAAAAAATAATTATTCAATTGATTTATTGAATGAAAAGGATGATAACTGTTCTAAGAGGTTTTTATGGACAAAAAGTTACAGGCTTTACGGAATAAGCAAAACGACGTTTTTGAGTCAATATCTGACATCCTAGGTGGATTATCAGCCCCTGTGCGTATTAAGTTAATTCATTTTTTATCTCAAGGTCCTTTAACTGTTGAAACACTGGCAGGAAAGATCGACCAGAGTATTGCTAATACGTCTATGCATTTGCGTAAAATGCTAACAGCTCAAATTGTGAATGTGTCTGTACAGGGTAAAAATCGTTTGTACTCTCTACATCCTGCGGTTTTTCCATTTTGGGAATCGATTCAAGATTTCATTCAATCAATTGATCCGACTCTCAAAGTGGAGCAAGACGAACTAGCAGATGAATTAAATTGGTCCGAAGGTTTAAAGTCCACGGTCAAAATGGCAAAAAGCAACGAACTGATTATTTTAGATGTAAGACCCTCTGAGGAAGTCGTTGAGCCTTTGGAGAAAATTAATGTCTTAAATATTCCAAGCAACGAAGTTTTAAAGAATCTATCTAAATTGCCAAAGAAAAAACCTGTTTTGGTGTTTTGTAGAGGACGTTTTTGTGCTCTGTCGGCCTATGTTGTCGGAGAGCTTCGTAGTAAAGGCATTCAAGCTTATCGCTTGAATGAGTCTTGGTATTCATTAAAGAGTTCTATTTAATAGGAGGATTTATGGTCTACGCCCTTCTTGGTGGTGCAGTCATCGGAGTTGCAGTGAGTATTATGCTCATTTTTAATGGACGTGTAACCGGAATAAGCGGAATTTTAGGAGGACTTTTAATCCCTAAAAAAAGCGATATTTCTTGGAGACTTTTATTTGTACTTGGTTTGATTAGCGGCGGTTTTTTATTAAACTTAATTCATCCGCAAGCTTTTCAATCGGAGGCAGGAAATGCCACTTTGGTTGATTATGCCATTGCTGGCTTATTAGTGGGATTTGGGACTTTGCTCGGAAATGGATGCACCTCTGGGCATGGTGTTTGTGGGATTTCTCGATTGTCTATTCGCTCCCTGCTAGCAACTGTTGTGTTTATTGCCTTCGGAGTTCTGAGTGTACTTTTATTTAAATTCTTTAAGGGGGGATTATGAAAGGTTTCATTTCCTTTTTAGTAGGACTGCTGTTTGCCTTAGGTCTTGGATATAGTGGAATGACACAAACCCATGTCGTAAAGGGTTTTTTAGATATTTTTGGAACTTGGAATCCTAATTTAATTGGAGTGATGGTCGGTGCAATTGTAGTTCATGCGCTAGTTTATCATTTTGTTAAAAATAGAACGTCGCCAATTCTTGATACTCAGTTTTATCTACCTACTCGTAAGGATATAGATAAAAGACTACTTGCGGGGGCGGCTCTTTTCGGTTTGGGCTGGGGTTGGGCTGGTATTTGCCCAGGGCCAGGGATTGTTTCTTTGGCGAGTGGTAACTTGGGAATTATAGTTTTCGTCGCTTCAATGTTAGTGGGAATGTATATTTTTAAAGCGATAGAAAAAAGAATTTAGATATAGAAGTGTGATAAAAAATAAGACATTTCAAAAGTAGAAATAAAAAAGGAGTCTGCAAAGACTCCTTTTTTTATTTAAGGACTTTCATGTTTTGAACTTTTAAAAACTCTGTAGAGATAAATTAAAAAAGGCAACACTAGAGTAATCCCGATCACTAAGGCATAGAATAATTGTCGTATAGTCGCATCAGGTGCAGCTGTTCCCGCATAAGTAATCGAGCTGCCATCTTGATAGCTCAACATTAAAGGATAACGTTTAAAAATAACCGCAGTAAATATTAAAGAAACTTGGGTTCCGACAAGTATGCGTGAAATATTTGTTTTTGCTTTAAGATGGGACCAGATTAAAGGTGCCAATAATAAAGTTGCTGTAACCATGCAGGCAATGCTTAAAGGGCTGTCAAAAAAGTGTTCATTGAAGGGAACAGGTTCAATTTCTGCGACGATAAAAACAATAAAACCTGAGACCAATACAAAGCCTAAGCTTTTATAGAAATCGTTATAGAGAGATTTTTTAAGTTTCTCGACAGTGGGTTCTCCTAGGAAAAATGTTTGTGCCAAGAATAAATAAACAGCGACAACAAAAACTCCGACGGCAAAATTAAACGGTGAAAACCAAGGTGCTAAGTAGGCATCAAAAAATGTTGTAGGATTTTTCGGGAAGGGCTTTAGCAAAGCTGCGGCAGTAACCCCTTGCCAGAAGGAAGTCCAAACGCTCGAAATTCCAAAGAGCCAAGAATACATTTTTTGCCATTGATCCTGATAGGGATCGTAATGGCGAAAAGCAAAGGCTGTTCCTCTTAGAGTGATCCCAATTAAAATAAAAGCGATGGGAATGTGAAGATAGGTGGATATTTGAGAAAACACCTCTGGAAAACCCATAAATGAAATAACGACGACCAAGATCAGCCAAATATGATTGGCTTCCCAAATGGGTCCAATGGCTTTTTCAATTAGTTCTTTGCGAGATGTTCGTTTGCTAATTAAGCAAAGCAGTTCATAGATACCAGCTCCGAAGTCGGCTCCGGCAAAGATCACATACAGAACTAAAGATAGATAAAGAACAAAGATAATAAACTCAAGCATGGGTGTCGTCTCCTTTACTGAATACTTTAAACTGACGCCACATGAGCCAAGTCACCATGGCTGCTAAGAATAAATACAGAGTCGTAAAAGTCAGTAACATATATTCAACCCCTGGCATGGGGGTAACGGAATCTTTGGTTTTCATAATTCCATAGATAATCCATGGTTGTCGGCCTACCTCAGTGACGATCCATCCCGCTTCGACGGCGATAACTCCAAGGGGAGTCATAAATGCGAAAACTTTTAAAAGATTTCTAGATTGAGTGATACTTTGTTTTTTATAGAGTTTATAAAGAACAAATAATGCCACCATCATCGCAAGCGATCCAATGCCAATCATCACTTGAAAAGCAAAGTGAACGGGAATCAAAGGAGGCCAGTCTTCTTTCGGATATTCTTTAAGTCCTTTAACCTCTGCATTGGGATCATTAAATGCCAAAAGACTTAGTAGCTTAGGAATTTGAATTCCATAGCGGACGGTTTCATTTTCTTTATCAGGAATTCCGCCGATCCATAATCCAGCTCCGGATTCGGTTTCAAAGTGAGCTTCCATCGCGGCTAGTTTTAAAGGTTGGCGAACGGCGACATCTTTGGCAGCTAAATCTCCACTTAAGGGAGTTAATAGGGCTGAGATAATAAAAAATGGCAATGCTAAGCGAATGGCTTTTTTATTTAAAGTTTGAGTTTTATTTTTTAAAAGCAAGATAGAGTGAATACCTAGCACCGCCATACTGACAGCAAGAGTTGCCGTCACTAAGGTATGTTGTGCTTGAGAAAACCAAGCGTCATTGAACATGGCTTTGACGGGATCAATATTGATAGCCTTGCCATCCACCCAGTCAAAACCTTGAGGAGAATTCATCCAAGCATTGGCAGCAACAACGAAAATTCCACTGGCAACACCACAGAGCCCAACACCAAGGCCGCTGAGCCAATGGGTCCAAGGTTTTAAATGTTTAAATCCATAGAGATAAAGACCAAGGAAAATAGCTTCGAGGAAAAACGCAGTTCCTTCCCAAGAAAAAGGCATTCCAAAAATAGGTCCTGCGTGTTTCATAAACGTCGGCCACAAAAGCCCCAGCTCAAAACTTAAAGCAGTTCCAGAGACGGCTCCGGTGGCAAAGAAAATTCCTAAGCCCTTCATCCACCATTTTGTAAGTTTTAGAAAATCTTCGTCCTTGGTGGTGAGCCATTTGTAATGTGCATAGCTCATCATAAGAGGCATGATCATTCCTACAATGGCAAAGATAATATGAAATCCTAGAGAGATTCCCATCAGGGTGCGTGCGGCTAAAAGATGGTCCATTTAAAACCTTTCTTTACGTAGATACAGAGTTGAAGAGGAGGCTTTCGGGGTCATATGCACTTTGAAACGATTCATTGTCTACCTTTCTTGCACGTGATCAAGGTAAGAATGTCTAAATTAAGTCTGAATTGGGTATGGATTATTGAAGGGGATGAAAAATAACACAAAGATTGCAATGTTGTGCCCAGTCACAGGTAGACATCATGAGATAAGATCGTATTAAGTGGGAGTTTAATCCTTAAGACAGAAAACTAAAGTAAATACTTGGTTTTTTCTGAGACAGTTATTTTTTATTTTGCAGACCGTGTGAATAGTGTTATCATTCAATAAATCAATTGAATGATGGAGAGTCTATGCTTTTGCTTATCGGCGCGATTATAGGACTGGTCATGGGCCTTACGGGGGCGGGGGGTGCTTTAGTTGCGATTCCTCTGTTTATGCATTTCTTGGGAATGTCTTTAAAAGAGGCCTCTGTATATTCTCTGTTGGCCGTGGTTATTGCTTCGCTCTCTAATTTTTATTATCAGCGTAAACATGCGCATTTAAAATTAGCATTGATATTTGTTATTTCTTCAACGGCGGGAAGTTTTCTATCGCAACCGTATAAAAATATTTTACCGGAAATTGGAATTGCTATCTTGCTGACCCTAGTGGCTCTTTATTCTCTGTATGGGGTTTGGAAAGAATCTGCGATTAAAATGGGGGGCAACAAAACTCCACATTTGTTATTTACCATTTTGATAGGACTTGCTTTAGGGGTTTTGACTACTTTCACAGGACTTGGCGGGGGAGTTTTAATGCTGCCAATACTTTTAAGTCTGTATAAGCTTCCGCAAAATCAAGCTGTGGCTACGAGTTTAGTTGTTGTGGGTTTGTCCTCATTAAGTTCTTTTATTATTCAAGTCAGCCGTGGATTATCGCTAAAAAGAGATGAGCAAATTTTGTTGCTTGTACTTGGAATATTTGTGGTTTCTTATTTTCTCAAAATTTTAATGACGAAGTTGCCAGAGTCTTTTATTAAGAAAACACGCAAACTTGTTTTTACGGTGGTTGTGATTTTAGCTTTGGCAAAAATTTTCCAGTAAGTTAGCCTAGGATAGATAATAGAGAAAAATCTAAAGCCTTGAGGTTATCTATGGAAATTCTAAAAAATATCTTGGTAATATTTGTCGCAGTTCTTCATGTCTACATTCTTTATATTGAGATGTTTTTATGGAACAAACCAAAAGGTCTTAAAATTTTCAGAATGACCCAAGCACAGGCTGATAACTCTAAGGTACTGGCTGCCAATCAAGGTTTATATAACGGCTTTTTAGCGGCGGGTCTGTTTTGGTCTGTATTTGTGGCCGACCCAGTTCAGTCCTTTCAATTATCTGTTTTCTTTTTAGGTTGTGTGATCGTGGCCGCACTTTATGGTGGTTATACCGTCGGTAAAAAAATCCTAATGGTACAGGGAACTCCGGCAGCACTGGCATTGATCATTGTATTGATAGAAAGAAATTTAAATTACTAAGTTTTTTACTGTGAATTTTTAAGAAAGATGGTGCAGTCGGCAGGACTCGAACCTGCAACCCCTTGGTTCGAAGCCAAGTGCTCTATCCATTGAACTACGACTGCAATAGATATGGGTCAGAGTACAAAGAAATGAAATTCATGGCAAGCGCCATTCATGAATCAACAATGCGTCACAGGGGTCGTCTTATCATTTTCCGACAATGGCATTCATTAAAAGGACTTTATTCTCCACAGTCTGCTGTGTTTTTGCTTTATCTTCAGCAGGGAATAGGGACTCTAGCAGGCCTAGGATTTCTTTTCTTTGAACTTGTTGTTGAGCATTTAGTTTAGCTAATGTTCCCGTCATAGAGTCTGCTTCTTGGGTCGAAGGCAATCCATAACCGATAGTGGAAATACGAGTTGGAGAGGTTAATTCAGACTGAGCCTGTGATAAACCATTTTGCAAAGAAACTATTTTCTCTAAAATTTGAGACAATTGCTCAGGCAAATTGTTGGATTTTAAAAGTTTATAGATCTTTCCATCTAAAGAGGACGCAGTTACTTTTTCTGCTTGTCCTTCTAAAAGCAACGCCGCTGCAGCGAATTTTACACGAGCGGTTTTTTCGGAAGGAAGATATTCTAGGAATATCTTCCTTCTTTGTAATGGATTGAGCTCAATCCATTTTTTATAATTTTTCATCGAAGAATCTTTAGAGATTTCATAGAGCGTTTCTTGAGCTTTGATAAGATTTTCTTCGTTAGAAACATACAGTAATCCATTTGCTTGAGCCCATTTTCTATCTTTCATCAGATTTTTATTTAAAATACCGGCTCGGGCTAAATCATTTCTAAGCCCGTAAGGAGTCATAGAAGCTTCAGTTAAGAGGGCGGGAATAAAAGTCGAAGAGCGTAGCATATTCATGCTTTCAACAGCACAGTTATTACTGATGAAATAATATTTACCATTATATGACCAATGAGTTTCAACCGCTCTTTCAGCGAAACTTTGTATCTGGTATCGGTTAAAATTTAAAGGATAGCTTTCTAAATCACGGAGTTCTTTTTTATTGTATTCTTCAACGACTTTTAGGAAGGGTAGAAAGAATAAAGTCGAAGGATATTTTCCACGTAAACCTTTAAGATTATCTATTTCAGGGGTGTCGACGAATGCTCTGAAAGATAAAACGATATGATGATTGATATCTTTCAAACAATCAGGGCCAAGTGCTTTATTTGGGGCGCACATGACTAATCTAAACATAGAGTGACCAAAGCGGCTGGAGATTCCTGTGCCTCTGCCAGCAAGTAAATAATGAACTTGGTAAATTCTTTTAGTATCAATTGGTACTAGGGCATTTTCTACTTTGCTAAACTGAGGATCGACGATCTTCATATAGGGTGTGCAGTTTTTAATAGCAAATGGAGAATAGTTAAAATGATTGCTTAAAAAACGATGCATGCTTGGGCGACGGCATTGGAATTCGGGGTCCGTTAAGAAGTATTCCATATTGACGGCAAACATTTCCGCAGAGCTTCTTTGCTCGTAAATGTCGGGGCTGCGGGATAGAAAATTTGTAGTTTTAATTCTGTAGCCATTTGCTGTATGACGTAAGGGCCATCCACCAATTTCTAGAAATAGGGGATTTGTAGAAATTGAAGATTTGATATCATAAAATAAATCACACTCGCCGTTGGTTTTATCTTCATTGGTGCCTCTTTCAAAAGATTGAGATTGGCAATAGGCGATATGTTTTTCAAGTTCTTGGGGTTGCCAATTAATAAAATCATATTGATGGGCCCATTCATGGATAAGAGTTTTTCCAAGTTTAGCTTCATCCGTTAATAAATTTTTACTAATTTTAATTTGGCCCGTTCTATCTGATGAACCGGCAATATGTTCCGCTGTATCTACTAAAAACAGGCGATAACCTTGGGCAGGAGCTTTTTCCAGCAGTCGAGATTTCATTTTTGGGGGAAGCATTTTTTCAATAATTTCTTGTTGCCTCAAAAGTTGTTGAGAGGCTGAGTCTGTAGGCACAGCATTGCTTGTCAGTAGTTTAGCTTCCACAGCTAAACCAAATAAAAGACTACAAAAAATCGTGAACAGAGATTTCAGCATATATATAGATAAGAGCAAAACACATTCCATCAGAAGCACAGTCAGTACGAGTTCAGGCAAAAAAAATGTTTAGAGTTTAGACAAGGTCGCCAATAAGTGTTCTTTGGGGGGCTATGGTCTTTTAAATTGGATTTGAAATCAAAATGAGACGTTTCAAATTGGCTCAGTGGTTGCAACCATGGAATTTGTTCAATTTTTAACAAAGGTTTATATAAAAAAAAGAAGAGGTGAATATGAAAAAGTTTGTCCTTATTTTGGCTGTTGCACTTATTGGTGCAAATGCGTCTGCAATGTCGAGTGCTTCCTCCATGGGTAGTTATACGGATGTTGAATGTGATATGACTGATCTTACTTGTTATAAGTTGATTCTTGAGATGGGTCGCCAAGATGCAATTATTTTCCTGATGAATGGTGGACAAAGCGCAGTGACTGTTGAACTAAAAAAAGCGATTGAAGTTTTTAGAAAAATGAATGGTGGCGCTGAATTCTTAACGGACGAAGAAGTTATCGCTCTTTTAGCCTCTCACAAATAATATAAGGAAGTGAATTATGATTAAGAAACTACTTATCGGAGCTGCGACTATTTGTATCGCAGGACCTGCATCAGCTTACGTAACTGGTAATTATGGTGATCATGGAACAGACGCAAATCAGAGGACTCATATTTTAGTTGTTGCCCGTGGTAAAGACCTTGCAACCCAACTTCAAGAAACTGCTGCGGCTAAGGCGAAAAAAATTCAAGAGCTTTATCCGAACGATCAAATTTATTTGGTAGGTGTTAATGAAACCAAGAGCAAAGATAACTTGGAATTGCTTCGTCAATATGGATTTAAAAATGTTGTTGAAAACAAGAGAGTAAAACTTTCTGTTGAGCAATTGCTTGTTGAAATGGGCAAGTTTAATAAAATTGCTTCAGTAAACGTGTATTCGCACAGTACTGCTTATTATGGAGTTATGCTTGAAGGTTCTTTAAAACGTATGGACCCAAAAGCAGATGGTTATGAAAAACTAAAGGGGAAATTCACGAGTGATGCTTATGGATTCCTGCATGGTTGTAACTCTGGTCAATTGTTAGCCCCTGTATTGTCTCGTAGTTGGGGTATTCCTGTAGCCGGTTCGTTTACTTCCACGGGCTTTCAACGTACTTATGAAAATAACAAAGATTTTTATTTCGCCGATGCAAGAGCTCCGAAAGATGGCGTTTTATCTGTGAACAATACGATCTCTTTTGATCGTGGTCAGTCATGTTTAGCGGGATCGTGTGTTCGTTTACATCCGGATAACTTTGGTTACACAGGTTACTGGGGTGACTTTAAAGGTGGCGGTTTAGGCTTCTTTAAATTTTTCTGTGTGAATAACGATCAAGCGACTTGTGATAAAGCAATGGCTCGTTCAGCATTGACTCATTTGTCTGTGAAACCGTTAAAAGCGAACTCAAGTTACGAAGACTATTTGAATACTGTTTACGATATTATGTGTCCAATTTCTGCTTACCGTGATGTTCGTCAAAAATGTATCGAAGGTTTAAATAAAGCCGTTGCTGAAGGCACGACTTATGATTCTTACGATGGCAAATCTTTACAATGTGACTTCAAAGGTTGTAAGGCAAAATTTAAGTGTCAACGTATCGCTAAGGTTGATTTGTTAAAAGAAAAATCTTGTGAGATCATCAATCTTCGCGAGGACACTAAAACGACCACTCAAGTTGAAGAATTTAAAGCATATCTTCGTGGTTACCAGTTGTTAAATGGTCGCTTGCAGTAATTAGGCGCCTAAGTATGCAAAAAAGAGGGTCCAAAACCCTCTTTTTTAGTTCTAAATAAATCCCCACTTCGTAAAAGATTTGGGGATTTATTTATATAAATAAAACTCAGATTAAATATGTCTTAACGCATTTGAATATGAGTGTTGTTGAAGGCTCTTTTGTGTTTCCATTAAGATATGGAAAAGAATACGCAAAAAAATGATCAGCATTGGACCGAGATTTCAAAACGCATTAAATGGCTCGAACCTTGGAAACAGTTAAAAAAAGTTTCTTTTAAGAAACCAGTTAATATTGAGTGGTATCTAGAGGGGAAGCTCAATGTTTCCGACAATTGTATAGACCGCCATTTACAAAATCATCCAGATAAGGTGGCGATTATCTGGGAACCAGATAGTCCTCAAGAAGCTGCAAAAAAAATTACTTACAAAGAGCTGCACGGTCATGTTTGTAGAATGGCAAATATTCTAAAAAAACATGGAGTCAAAAAGGGTGACTTTGTAACTATTTATCTTCCAATGATCCCGGAATCTGCCTATGCGATGCTTGCGTGTGCTAGAATCGGGGCGGTTCACTCGGTGGTTTTTGGTGGTTTTTCTCCAGATTCGTTGGCCGATAGAATTTTAGATTGTAATTCGAGCTTTGTCATAACTGCGGACGAAGGCTATCGCGGTGGAAAAACAACTCCTCTAAAAGTGAATGTCGATGAGGCCTTAAAAAAAGCTTCTATTGTTAAGAATGTCTTAGTCATCAAAAGAACAAATGCGAACTTGCCAAAGCAAGATCGCGATCTATGTTATGAAGATGAAGTTAAAACGGTTTCTGATCAATGTCCTTACGAGATCATGGACTCCGAAGATCCTTTGTTTTTGCTATACACTTCGGGTTCCACAGGAAAACCTAAGGGTGTCTTGCATACGACGGGGGGCTATCTTACCTATGCTAGTTACACCCACGAGAAAGTTTTTAACTATCGGCCTGACGACATTTATTGGTGTACGGCCGATGTTGGCTGGGTAACAGGGCATAGCTATATTGTTTATGGTCCTCTTGCCAATGGAGCTACGACCTTGATGTTTGAAGGGGTTCCTAGTTACCCTACGCCTTCAAGATTTTGGGATGTCGTTGATAAACATCAAGTTACTATTTTTTATACAGCTCCCACTGCGATTCGTTCTTTGATGAGAGAAGGCCTAGAACATGTCCAAAAAAGTTCCCGTAAATCCCTCAGGGTTTTGGGGAGCGTGGGGGAACCCATTAATCCTGAAGCTTGGCTATGGTATTCGAAGAACATTGGAGACGATCGTTGTCCTGTCGTTGATACTTGGTGGCAGACGGAGACTGGCGGGATCTTAATTTCGGCTGTACCCTTTGAGACTTCATTAAAGCCTGGATCAGCGACTTTCCCTTTACCTGGAATTGAACCTATGATTTTGGATCAACAAGGTGTCGTATTGGAAGGTGCTGCTGAGGGGATGTTAGTTTTGGCAGAGTCTTGGCCTGGGCAAATGAGAACCGTTTATAAAGATCATAAACGATTTGAAGACACATATTTTTCGAACTACGAAGGATATTATTTCACGGGTGATGGATGTCGTCGTGATGAAGATGGTTACTATTGGATCACGGGAAGAGTCGATGATGTTATCAATGTTTCGGGGCATAGAATCGGAACAGCAGAGGTGGAGTCCGCCTTGGTCAGTCATCCAAGTGTCGCCGAAGCCGCTGTCGTTGGGTTTCCCCATGATATAAAGGGCCAAGGTATTTACGCTTATGTCTCCTTAAGAAATGGAATGTCCCCAAGTGCAGAATTGAGACAGGAGCTTGTTGCTCATGTACGCAAGCAAATCGGTCCTATTGCGACACCTGACAAAATTCAATGGGCTCCGCATTTGCCAAAAACACGTTCTGGAAAAATTATGCGACGTATTTTACGAAAAATTGCAGAGAATCAATTGGATAGTTTAGGAGATACTTCGACGTTACTAGATCCCACAGTGGTACAAAAACTAATTGCTGAAAGGCAATAACGACGCCGTATTGGTGCCTATGCATTTCAAAAAAGTTCATAAAAATAAAAAGCCGATTTCTCCAAATGAGAAGTCGGCTTTTTTATAGTAAAATAGCATTTTGTTCACTTTTTTCTTAGTTTTTAAAAACTTTTGCCGATAATTAAAATATGCAGGAGGAAGAAAAATGGAGAATACCGCTTCTAAAACGTTTAGTTTGATTGTGGGCACTTCGATTTTTATTATTCTTTGCTCTGCGGTTGCTCAAGGATTCCATAGTTATGTCGGAAACTCTTTTTATGCTAATCGATCGATTAGTTCTCAGAAATAAACAAACAGTATAATTCTTATTGGCCCGAGTTATCTTGTCGAACTAGGGCCAAATATATTCAGGTAGAAATATTAAGGTTGCGGAGGGCGAGGCACCGGTGGATTAGGTGTCGGCAGTGCTTGGCAGATACCTCTCATAGTGAGCTGACTTGTTTGCCCGTTGATTGAAAAAAGCATCAACCCGTGAACAACACCTGGTCTGTTGCAATACATTGTAATTTGGAAATTACAAAATCTCCCAGGCGGCAATACATTTGTACAATTGCTAAAAATATGAAAATCGGGAGCATTTACGGCTAACAGCTGAATTGCCATGGGTCTGTTAGTTGGATTTGTCATTTGTAGGTATTGGGTTTTAGCAGCCCCTTGCATAACCAAGCCGAAGTCCATCACAGAGTTATATGCAGATGCTACGGAACTAGTGGCAACAAAGCTTACTGCAAGCGCGCACAAACATAGAAATCGTTTCATGAGTTCTCCTTTAAATTTTGGTGACTATTTAACGATCTCGTCTTTTCTTAGGTCCAGTCAAGTTGTGGGGACGAAATACCAGAAATGTTTGTTCGCCAAGCCTTTATGAGAGGGGGACGAACAATGAAAATTGACGCACGACAAGGCCCTCGTAAATCCTGAATACAGGTGAGGTGTCATGTGAAAACCATTTTATTTTTAGTTACTACTTTGTTAATGGGTGTCGCTCAAGCGAAAACCAACGAGTATGAGTGTCCTTTAACTTCTGAAGAAAAATTTGGAACAAATGTTAGCAGAACTTACTATGCTGATATTGGCTTATGTTCTATATCCATTTCTCCCGTCGATGCATGGCAAACTTTGACATATCGAGATTACTCGGTATCTTCGGATGGCTTATTTATGGTTTTTAATGCCTTTGGCTCTACAGGAGAGTTTGGGGTGCGTAATTTTATGCTCTTCCCAAGAACAAATGCGCATATTACTTATAGATGGAATAATGAGACTAAAGAAGTTCTTGTGACAGGAGCTACTGGAGATATCTATACATTTGATGCACAAACAGCCCAAATTAAATCGATCACAGGTGCAAGTAAGGTTGTGGTAGGCCCCGTAAGTCGTAACAATAGAGCCGGTGTAGAAATTCAAGGATACAAAGGTCAAGTTTTAGATGTGGGATACGCTTTTGGAAAAGACCCTTCGCAAAATAAGGCAGCCTTTTCGAAATACATCCAAGGAACAAGAACTTGTCAGATTAAAAACTCTGCAATTTTTAATTATATGAGTGATGGTGATGTTCAATTTAAATTTGATACGGATAAAAATTTTGTGACTGCGATTAAGTCTCAGTGCAAATAGTTTTGAAGAATTAGTGATAAAATAAAAAAGAAAAAACAAAAACCCCGCTTTAACAGCGGGGTTTTATTTTTTTAGGTGGTCGATCTTGGAAAGTCTTTTACAAAAAAGAAAAAGGGTAGACTCTACAAATTATAAAACTAAATCAATAATCGCACGGAAACCATATGTTCCCGCCACAGCAGCGAGCAGAACGCGAAGAGAGTTGATAGTTTTACCACCAGCTCCGATCAGGCGACCTCTGTAGTCATCTGGAACTTCGATACGATAAACAGTGG
>JBHIVS010000022.1:0-16377 GCA_041987885.1 Pseudobdellovibrionaceae bacterium
CCGAAAAGACCAACATTATCAATGACGTCCAAATATATAAAAATGAGCTAGGCATACTAAAATATCGGAAAAACAAACTAATCTCTGTAGAGAAAAATCACTCAAAAAAATTCCCAGACAAGTAAGTACTTAGTTTATACTTATTTGCTGGGAATAAATTGTTTTTAGAGAATCCAAATGTCTCAGTTTAAAACAAATTAATAATTATTTTAAAAGACCGATTTCACGCAGACGTTGTTCTAAGAATGCCTGACCAGTGATATCTGGATATTTTGCTCCTGCACCAACACAAGAAGGCAGACAGCTTAACATCGCCTCTGGATGAGGGTGCATAAAAAATGGCATTGAATATCTGCTATCATTTTTACCGTCTTGAGGATTAATCACTCTATGAGTCGTTGATGGCAACACATCATTTGTTAAACGAGCCAACATATCACCTACGTCCACAATCAAAGTGTCTGGCTCAGAGTCAATATCTAACCAAGTACCATCTCTATCCTTCAATTGTAGGCCCGAGGCTGTTGCCGCTGGTAAGATTGTAATAAAATTAATGTCTTCATGCGCAGCCGCTCTAACACAACGGGGATCAACACCTTCCCCAATCGGAGGATAATGCAAAAGACGTAAAATAGAATTTCCATCCGCAGTCATCTTCACAAAGAAATCTTTTTCAACTTTTAAAGGACCCGTCAAAGCTTCAAGCATAACTACGCCAGCCTCTTCGATGGAATTATAAAGTTTTAAAAAATGATTTTTGAATTCAACAATTTCAGAAGGCCATACATTTTCTGGATAAACAGAGAATAAAGAATGATTGCTAACAAGCTCACGCCCAACATGCCAAAACTCTTTAAGATCCATGACAGGAGAATCTTTGGCGTGTTCTTGACCAAAAGGTGTATAGCCTCTTTGGAAACCTGCCTTTGGAGAAATATATTTCTTCTTTACTTCCTCAGGGAGAGAATAAAATTTTTCTAATAGTTCATAGGCCTTTTTAAGATCTACAGGATTCACATTATGGTCTTTAAGAATAATAAAACCATATTCTTTTAAACCATGAAAAAGCTGCTCTACAAAGGAAGCTCTTTCTACCTGGCCTCCGCGAGTGTAGCTAGCCAAACTAAGTGTAGGCACCTTACGTAGTGTTTGAGATTCTTTTGCACCTTGAGCCGTGCTCGGGGTAGATACAGTTTCCATTTTTACCTCCAAGTTCTGCAAAAACTCTATTACGCAGAAGTAAGGCTTGGCAACAGCAACTAATTATTCGCAAAGAGAATATCAAAAACAACGGCCTCTGTTTCTGATTCAAATTTAAAATGAACATCTCCATCAAAGATACGAACAGCATGCGTATTGCGATATGGCGAATCTGAGGCCTCATATCCCCTGTAAATAACAGGACGAGGATCTTGTTCAATCACTTCAACAATAATTTCTCGTAAAGATTTGTCAGGATTTCTTAACAACCAGTCTACTAATTTTCGCTCTGCTTCTTGTGTAAAATTAACAGAGATATTTCTACCATCGACATCAGACAACCAACCCGTACGGGCCTCAGGCTTAGATTCGATTTCCGGTAAATACGGTTTAATATCTAAAATCGGAGTTCCATCGACCAGATCAGCACCCACCACTACAATTCCATCTTTCTCAACTCGAACAAGTTCCACCAAAGAAAGTCCGATAGGATTTGGACGGTGAGGAGTTCTAGTCGCAAAAAGTCCGCGACTTTCTCCTCCCAACCGAGGAGGATGCACTTTTGAATGATAACGGGAAACTTTATTTTGATGAAATATCCAAATCAACCAGACATGACTAAAGCCTTCGAGCCCCTGCAAAGACTCTTCGGGCTGTAAGTCAGCACGAATTTTAAGGCGAGCCTCTGCATGCTTAACTAAGCCCGGCTGGCGAGGAGTACCGAATTTATCTTTAAAACAAGTTTCAATATAGCCAATAGGATCCATAGCCTATGGAGTACTTGTATTGAAACATGAAATCAAGTCTAAATGAAAAACCCCGAGTTTAAAGCTTTTCGAAGATTAAAATCGGGGTTTTATGCAATATTTTTACTGCGAATTTATAAACTCTAGAATCTGCATTAAAACTTATAGTTTATAAAGAACTAATTATGAAAGTTCCCCGAACGTCTCATCAGACCTTCTTTGTTTCTCACGATAATTTCTTTACCATTTAAATCAATAAGTCCTTCATTTTTAAATTCTGTCAGATGTCTAGAAAGCGATTCATTGATCGTACTAGCCAGCTGAGCAAATTCATTTCTAGTCAATTTTAAGTTGATTGAAATACCATTCGGAGTTTGCACACCGAAATGCTCTGTCAACAACACCAATTGATATGCAATCCTTTCTTGAACTGACGCCAGATAATGAAGTTGGCTAGTGTTTTCAAAAGACTCAACATCATTAATAGACTGATTCAATAGAATTCTGACCAATGGATTTGCCTGAGCAATTGCCATCAAAATTGCTTCTTTAGGGTAAAGCCAAATCACCGTAGATTTGACCGCCTTAGCATGAGTACGACAAGTGCCGCCTCTTACTAAATCTTTGTAGTTAAAATACTCTCCAGGAGAAACTAGTTTTGTAACATACTCATTAGTCGTAGTACGGCCGCGGGCATGATTTCTGTTTACAACTACTTTTACGCAACCTGATTGCACGTAGTATAAACCTTTAACTGGTTCACCTTCCTTAAAGATAGTTTCATCTTCTTTAAGGTGAATGACTTCATAAGGCACACTGGAAGTTGACGCCGGAACTGACACATTTGGACTTCCCATGAATCCTAGTGAATTTACTCCTCCATTGAGTACTGTTTGAGATTCCATCATATTTTACCTCCGTTGAAAAACATTATGTGTGTTTCTTGTCGATCGATAAGGTCATGGTAATCATGTGACAGTGTTTTTTCCTAATTGCATTTTTGACATAAAACCGACCCAATAAGTTTGTTAAACGACTTATTACGGCATTAGACTAGTTTATTAAAAATCTGTTAAGTTTTTCAGAGAACAATTGTTGATATATTACATCGTATTTTAAGTAACTTAGAGCGACTAAAAAAATAAATAATTTCTTTCTTTACAGAATATATAACTACCTTACAACTTTGTTATTGATATTATGTGACATGCTTTTCACTCTAAAAATATAATTTAGCAGAACGAACAATACAAAAACGATAGGATTCATCATGTTTAAAAATATTATTTTTTTGAGTCTCATATTCACTGCTACTCAATCATTTGCATGGGGTGGCCGTGGACACGACTCCATTTGTAGATCAGCAGCTTATCTTGTTAAAGAGCCGCAATTGAAAAAATTTTTAGCTAACAAACCTCAAATGATGGGGCACCTCTGCAATATGCCTGACTTTTATTGGAAAAGTCTTAAAGGAGACGCTACAAAATATGGTGACCCTGCACATTTTATTGATATTGAAATCGTAGGAATGAAAGTAGAAGACATTCCCACCGACTACAAAAAGCTCTCAAAAAAATTTACAGGGAAACCAAATTTATTCACTAATGATGGAAGTACAATCAAAGACTTCCCTCGCGAATTTGGATCTTCTTGGTGGAGAACTGAACAGTTCATGAAAAATATTTCTAATATGAAATCAGAATTTAAAAAAGCAAAAGCCCCTGCAAATTATAAAGAAGAACAGAATTACAGTTTGCCTTATAATCAATTAACTTATGATCTCGCAGTTAATATGGGTTTAATGGGTCACTTTGTCGGAGACAATGCTCAACCATTTCATACAACAGCTGACTATGATGGTTATAAAGCTGGGCATGGTGGAATCCATGCCTTCTATGAAGACGAAGTTGTCAGCCATTTCGACGGCGATCTTGATTCCTTGGTTTTACAAGCCGCTCGTAACTTGAAAGACACATCGTTTTTAAAAGGGAATACAACTATCGAAAAAATGAAAAAACTAAGTGTTATTTCTAATAATGAAATTCCTGAAGTTTTAAAATTAGATCCGATCAAAGAAAAATCTATTCTAAAAACAGATCACGGTATGGAATTAAAAACAAAAGCTGTACGACGTTCTTCTGAAGAAGCTTTTGAAAAAATGAATTCTATGATTGTCACACAAATGGGAAGAGCTGCTTTATTACTAGCTGATCTGTGGGATGAAGCTTACAAAAATGCGGGAAAACCAGCTCTAGGTTCGTATAAAAGCTATCAGTATCCATTCACTGTTGAATTTTTAATGCCAGATTATTTACCAACGGAAACTGAGAAAAAATAGTTTTTATTTAAATAGAATCCCTCAAGTAGATTTTTTCTTTGAGGGATTTGCCGCCAATGTCGTGCCTGCTGAAGCAATAATCACAAATAAAATGCCCATAAGCTCTTGGAAAGTTAATTTTTCTGAGATAAATAAAAATCCAATTAATGTTGCAATCGCCGGTTCTAAACTCATCAAAACACCGAAGGTTTTAGAAGACAGATTTTCAAGAGCTTTCATCTCTAAACCATAGGGAACTGCGCTTGATAAAATCGCAATAAAAAATCCGATGGGCCAATAGCTGATATCCAAAGCAGCGCCACCTTTTCCTGAAATCATCGCCAACAAAGTAACAATAAGAAAAGAAAAAATCATCCCCCACGCTGTTAGTTGAAAACTACTTGCTTGAATTTTTGAAGTTCTTTTTCCAAAAACAATATAAAGCGCCCAAAATAAACCAGCGAGTGCTGCATAAATAGGACCTGCAAAACTTTTTAAGTCAAAATCAGTCATTGTCCCTTGAATAGGTAGAACTAAATACACACCCATTCCAGCACACAAAATCCACAAAAAATCTCGAATAGATTTTGAGTAGTAAACAGCAACTCCCAAAGGACCTAAGAACTCAATAGCTACTGCGATACCCAAAGGTGTAGTTTGTAAAGATTTGTAAAAAAAGAAATTCATGGCTCCTAAAGAAAATCCATAAAGAGCCACGGTCCAAAGCTGTTGAAAAGAAATTTTAACTTTCCAAGGTTTAAAAACTAAAGACAATATTAAAGCGGAAAACCCTACACGAAGAATCGTCAAAGATTCAAAGCTAATTTGATGAAAAAGACCTTTAGCGATGGAAGATCCGCTTTGAATAGATACCATCGCTGCAATTAAAATAATAAGGGATGAAAGATGTTTATTCACCCCTGCGAATATATATTATTTAACAAATTTTACTACTTTTTCTATCGGAGCGGCTGTACCAAATGCTAAATATGTCTCAATCTTTTCTTCACTAGCGGGCGATCCTCCTGAGTTTTTTGAGAAGACCTGGCCATTTAAGAAAATACGTAATTTTAATTTTTTAGTATTCGAACTAAAATTCACATTCTGCGTAGAAAAATAGAAATAGTTTGAACTCACATTTCCAAACATATCCTTACCCTTAACCGGCGCCATTGTACCTGTATAAGTATTCGAACCATCATTAATAGAGTAGTCTAAACTTAGTGCCTCTGTGACGTAGGCATTTACGTCGAACAAAATACTACCTTTATCTAAAACTAACGCAAAACCTTCGCAGTCAGAATGAGCAATTTCATAATCTATATAGTTATTACTCTGTCCGTTTTTTACAGACGAAGTCAGAATCTTTGCTTGAGTGACTCCTGCCTCTGTACAGGTCCCATCTGTAATTGCGGAGTATTCAGCAACTGACTCTGAAAAAGCCATTTTCTGATCTGCACAGTTTTGAAAAAGAAGGATCAAAGGCAAAGAAACAAGACATAAACCGAACTTCTTAGCACGGCTCTTTGTGATGATTGGCATCATAAATTTCCCCGATTAGAAGTCTCGACGCGCAAATATACAAAGACTTGTTAAAATAATATTAAAACAAAGATATCTATAACTCATTAGCATTTTTACTACTGAATCATAATGGCACAAGGATAATAGTCGATGGAACACCAAGAACCACAACATGACGAACTTTTTAGCACTAAACTGGTTGCTGGAAGCCTAATGACTATTCTAAGCATCGTAGCTGTCATACTAGGTGTACTAAACTTCATCAGCTTTGCCTTGGTAGCTATGACCCTCTTAGGTCTTGTCATGACAATTTTGCCCTATCCAACCCCTCAAACCGTTCAGTTTTTCGGAGAAGAAAGAGCCAAGATTTTTACTCGCGCAGCAGGAGTCGTTTTATTTCTTGCAGGAATTATAGGATATTTACAAATATAAAAGCCCTCGCAAAGAGAGCTTTTATCTGGAACATTAATAGGCAAACCAAATATCTTTTATCAAATCATCTTTAAAATCATAAATGGCAACAACGTGAGAACCACTGGGCGCCACAGATTCTTCGTCCATGACTTTATTCTTTAAGACAATTCGACTTTTTAAAGTGCAATGAAGATCTGGAGTATTTTTAAATTTTTCTCCATAACTTTTTCGAAAATTCTCAATACCTGCTAAAATCGGTGTTTCTTCACCTACCCGATAAGCCGTTACTTCAGGATGATAATAAGAGCAAAAAGTATCAATATCTCTGTTGTTGTATGCTTCTAATTGTCCCTGTACTAAAAAAATTCTTCGCTCTGTCGTAATCATCTAGCGTTTTTCCTCTATAACAATAGTTTGATTTACTCTCGCAGATTTTATAGTTTGAGTTCGACCTGTCGGCCACTTAACTTCAATTTTATCAATCTGCTGAATTTTTCCTAATCCAAAATGCAGAGTAGGATCGTTCTGCTGGCTCATGGTTCCAACAACACCTTCTTGCTGACGCAATACCAGTCCATCCCTATGGAACACACGAACTTGAGCCGTAATAGCTTGAGTGCCAGATCTACCGCCCTTTAACTTAACCTTCAAATAATTATTTCCATCAGACATCACATTTTGTAGAACACGAGTGGTTGGATCTTGTTTATTTGCTATACGACCCGATTGAACCAAATCCATTTTTCCATCATTATTTAAATCTGCCCATGCCGCCGCATAACTATCAAAAACTCTTGTTCCCTGTTCTTTGCTGACATCTTGAAACTTAAATCCTCCTTTATTCTTAAATAAAAGAGAATAAGCATAATCTAAATCATAAACCTGCGAAACATACACATCCTGTAAACCGTCATTATCAAAATCCGCAATGGTTGTATGTGCCCAAAGCTCATCACCAATAAATTTTGAATAATCACCAATCGGCTTATAAGCAATTCCCGAAGAAGGTCTTACGTCGACAAAATTATAAAAAGGAGGGCCCATGTTTTTATAAATTTTAGAGTCATCACATAAATACCCACGAGAATCAAACTTACTAGATGAATTCACTCCTGCAAATTTATGTACTAAATTTGATGCCCATAAATCCAAGTTTCCATCGTTGTCTAAATCGGCCCATACAGATGAAATCGTATGTCCATAGCGAGGTCCATAATATTTTTTTGTCGTCGGATCTAAAAATCTTTTAGGATCATAGGTTCCTTGAATTTTTAATGCTGCGGCTTGATCATTAAAAATGATGTGACCTAATCTAAATAAGTTATTAGGTCTGATACGATAATTTGAAAAATAAGCTTCCTTGATACCATCATTATTATAGTCAGCTACAGCAATTCCACGAACATAATTTGGATGACTGTCTAAAGCAAAAGATGTCCACTTAGAAACTTTTTTACCCCATTGATTAATATACACTTGTGGTGGCAAAAATGATGTCAAACTCAACTCTTTCATACCCACTAAAATATCAACCCAACCATCACCATTCACATCTACCGTCGAAAGTGTATGAACACCCTCTGGCAAAGAAAAGCCAAGCAACTTAAAGGACTCAACAAAATGATCTTTTTGAAGCTGAAGAAAAATTTGCCCAGAACTTGTTACAATATCTAAATATCCATTATTATCTATATCCGCGAAAAGAGTTTGACCTTTCATCGTGCCTAATCCCAAAGCCGCAGTCATATCCGTAAATAAAATGCGATCACGAGTACTGACATTTCTAAATAAACGCCCCGCCGCAAGCATATCTACCCAGCCATCATTATCGTAGTCTCCAAATCCAATTCCCGAAGAAGGTATTTTAGGAAGCCCCGATGTCTCCGTAACATCTCTAAATACAGGCTCCGTAGAACTTAAATCGCTCTGCTGAACAGTATTAGGAATATAAAAAGCTAACGAAGGATTAGAAACTTTAAATCCAAATACGAAAGCGACTATAAGTAAGAAAAGTCCTATAAAAAGTCTATTCACTATATAAGCTCCCCGTTCTCTAACTCTTGAATAGAAATTAGATTGGACTTCACACCATAGGACTGGGGCTTCAAACAGAACGATATAACTTTTTCAGCTACCTGCTGCGGGGATCTTAACATTTCATCTGATTTTAATTTTTTAAAATCCGCCACGTTCGGAAAGTCCTTCTTTTTAAACCCTCGAATTTGCTGTTGCATCTGGGTATCTAAAACTCCGGGACTAAAATGATATATTTTAATTTTTTTGTTTTTTGCTAGATCTAGATCCATCGCCGTAGACTCTGTAAACATCTTTAAACCGGCCTTAGAAGAACAATACATAGACCAACCAGGGATAGGCCTAAAAGAAGCCCCTGAACCGATATTAAAAATCGTCAGATTCTTTTTATACTTTTTAGAAATTTGAGCACAAACTTGTGATAACAACAGGGGCGCCACGAAGTTTGTCTGTAAATGGGTATTCATTAATGACAAATCCATCTCTGCCAAAGATCCCACAGGATTAATTAAACCTGCGTTGTTGATTAAATGAATTTTCTTAAAATTCAAAAAATCTATTTTCTCTAAAGCCTTATGGATTTTAACTGCGCTTATCAAACCTTTGCTTAAATCCACAGAAATACTTTTAAAATGAGCGGCTTTAATAGAAGGACGAGTTCTAGAGATATTAATAACCTGATGACCTAGCTTTAAGGCCTCTAGACACATTTGTTCTCCAAGCCCTTTTGACCCACCAGTAACGATGAATAAATCCATGGGTTCCTCTCTATAACAGTTTATAAAGCACGATCTGTTTCATTATGGTTCTTCGGTCGATAGACAGTAATATTAACGGCAGAAGGTCTAGAATCTAGGCTTTTTATTCGAATTTCGCTCTGTTTTCCAAAACAATCAGTGTTTACAATTCAGCTATTTTTTCAGTGGCCCGCAAAATGCGTCACAGAAGGGAATTTTCTCAAAATCAAACACAGCTAAACTATTGAAGACAGGTCATGAGTATTTCATTGTGGAACAACCGTGATGGCACGAGCTTAGCAATAAGAGTAATACAAGACGCCGCTAAGGAGGCAATATGAAAACAGTACAAATCATAACAGCAACAATCATCGCTTTCTCTGCTTCAATCGCTATGGCTTCTTCTGATTGCCAATCACGTTCTAATGCGGGACGTTTTGCAAACACAAACCCAAAATCTCAATCAGTAAAAACAAGCACTCAAGTTAAAACACAATCTGTAAAAACAGTAAGAGGCGCTCGCTAATATCTGGTTAGCAAAATTTGAATTTACCCCCTAAACCCAAGGACACCCCCCCCCAAGTCCTTGGGTTTTTCTTTTTCTGATAGCCTTAATCGCAATATTGATTTAAGCAGGATAAATATTAACAATGACTGATTTTAAATACAAAAAAGCCTGAGTTCATCACTCAGGCTTTTTGTTTGTTAGCTTAAACTAGCAACTTATAATTAGAAGTTGAAAGTGTAAGAAACTTGAGAAAGAAGGTCGTCTTGGAAACCAAGAGTACCAGTTCCAACTGAAGTTAGGTTAGCATCAAGCATACCTTTACCAAGTTTGTAACCAAGACCAGCGTTGATAGCTAGAGAATCAACGTCAGTTTTGTCACCGTTAGTAGCTTCTTCAGTGTTCAAGATAACATTTTGAGCAACTGAACCACGAAGAACTAAGTTCTCAGAGGCTTTAGCTTCTACACCCATCCAAACTGGAAGTTTAGAAACTTCAGTTTTAGTAGCTGCATCCATTTTTTCAGTTTTGCCACCTTGGTAAGCAACACCGTAGAAGAAGTTCATATCTTCAGTTTTTACTAACTGATGAACGAAACCAACTTCATATGTATTAGCTTCAACAAGAGTTCCGTCGAAAGCACCCGCTGCTACGAAACCAGCTTGAGCGTTTACGTCAGCTTTTAGCATAGAGTAGTTACCATAAACTTCCATTGTTTCATTCATGTGGTAACCAACAGTCAATGAAGTCATACCTTTAGATTCGATTTCATTGTCACCAACTTCAGATTTAGCAACGATACCTTGAACTAAATCAACATCGAAAGTTCCGTTAGTAACACCCAAAGCTAGACCCATAGAAGACGATTTTGCATTACCATTTGTAGAGTCATCTTTTTTACCGTTTGAGTACTTAACAGTGATACCGTAAGTCCAGTCACCCATTTTAGATGCGTAGTAAGCATTGATTGGATTTTGTTCAAGTAAAAGTAAAGATGCACCTGCTGCTTCAAGTTGAGCGTCTCTTACGCCACCAACAACCAAGTTGAAAGCATCAGAACGACGACCGAAGTAAACACCCCAAGCCATGTCATCATTTTTCATCAAGAAACCAGCTTCACCACGGTAGCTAGAAACAACGTCACCACCAGCAACACCTGGAGTTGAAGAAACATTGTCACCGTTAGCACCCCACTCAATAGTAGCTTGAGTTGAAAGAGCCATGAATTGGTATGGTCTATCAAATGCAGTTTGGAAATCTACTACATGACGAGAACCGCTAAGAGCGTCAACTCTTGCTTTAGATGCCATAGCTGCTGGAGCTACTGCTAATACTAATGCTGATACAGCTAAAAGATTTTTCATTGTATGCGTCCTTTCGTTGCATATTATTTTTCTTAAATTCAAAAAATAAATTTTGTATTACACAAAAAATGCTAGCCACGGGTCCTGCTATTTTCAACAACAAAAATTTTTGGTAGTTTTTTGACAGCATGTTTTTATCGAACAACTTTTAAAAAAAAACACTGCGCTTCATTTTCTTCAAAAATTTTATTTGTAAAAAAAACGAACTCATTTTTTTCTCGCGAAATCCGCTGCTGACAAGGATTTAACACAAACAATTTTTCCATATTGATTCCACACTTCGGTTGGCAAAGTAACGTGAAAAACCCCCACAAAAAGAGCTTGGTTTTTAAGCAAAACACCATTTGACGCACTAGATCTAGAGCTCTAGTTTTGACTCGCCTAAGGTCTAGTTTCTGGAAATATTCTGTTACAAAGCACAAGGCTTAGGCAGTTCTCCACAGAGTTTTTCACATTATTTTGAACGCACCCAAAGTTCAAAAACCCCTATTTACAGTCTTTCGAAGAAATAAATAGGGACATTACTCTATCTATAAGTGGCGCAATTAATTAGATACCCCAGACCCATCATTATGTTAGTCTATATAAAGACGCCTCAATAAAGACCCGAGGTCCATGAGGCATGAAAAAGGATAAGCAACAAGTACATGCAAAACACACGATTTATCAACGGCACCATTAAAAGACATCCAGACGGTTTTGGTTTTTTTATCCCCGAAGATCCCCAACATCCTGACGTATATATTCCACGCAATAGCATGGAAGGTATTATGACGAATGATAAGGTCTCTATCGAAGTCTTTCCTGAAAAAGGCTCTGATCGTTTCCGTGGAGAAATCACTCGCGTTTTATCTCGTGGAACAAAAACAGTTGTAGGTCGCTTCTATAAAATGAACGACAAAGTGGGACTCATCAGAGATGAAGGCAAAGGCTGGGGACAGGATCTTAAAATTAAGATCGAAGACTCCATGAACGCCAAAGATCGCGAACTTGTTGCCGCAGAAATTACTCAATATCCGGATGAAGGAAAAACCTTTGCGGGTAAAGTAACTGAAGTTCTTGGGGACGCTCTAGACCCTCTTACAGACATCAAGCGTGTTATACACTCGAATAATATTCCCGTAGAATTTTCTAAAGCCACGATCAATGAAGCAGCTCAATTCAGTGAAAACCCAACTGAAAAGGACTTTGAAGGACGCAAAGACATTCGTCACCTAAACTTGGTTACGATTGACGGCGCCACAGCAAAAGACTTCGACGATGCCGTTTATGTTGAAATGGAAAATCGTGGGTTTCGTTTATATGTCGCCATTGCCGACGTCAGCCACTATGTAAAAGTTGGCGGAGCTATCGATAAAGATGCCTACGAGCGTGGTACTTCTGTTTATTTTCCGAACTATGTTGTTCCAATGCTTCCTGAAGCTTTAAGTAACGGACTCTGCTCTTTAAATCCCCATGTGCCAAGACTTTGCATGGTTTCTGAAATCCTCATCGACTTTACGGGGGAACCTATTGAGTCTGATTTCTATGAAGCCGTCATGGAAAGTAAATCTCGAGTCACTTATGGCGAAGCCCAAGAAATCATTGACGGCAATGAGGTTCCAAAACACGCTCACGTCAAAGAACATATTTTACGACTTTCTGATCTTGCCAAAATTTTAATGGCGAAAAGATTTAAAGAGGGATCTTTAGATTTAGAAATCCCTGAAACAGAACTCGTTATTGATGGAGCTGGTGTTCCCGTAGATATTCAAAGATCTGAAAGACTTTTTGCTCACCGACTGATTGAAGAAATGATGTTGGCAGCCAATGTGGCCGTCGCAACCTTCCTTCACTCGCGAAATATTCCTGCTATTTATCGTATCCATGAACCACCGAATGAGATGGCTATTAAGATGCTTGAAAAGTATCTTGAAAATTTCGGTGGAAAAACCAAACTTGCCTCTGGAAAACTACAAAAGAGACTTACAAAGGCTCTTGAAGAGTTCAAAGGTAAACCAGAATCCCAAGTTCTAAACATCCTAACTTTAAGATCTATGAGCCAAGCTAAGTACAGCCCGCAAAGTCTGGGACATTTTGGTTTAGGTTTTGAGTTTTATACTCACTTCACATCTCCGATTCGTCGCTATCCTGATTTAATCGTTCATAGACTGCTTAAAAACCAAGTAGATCCTTCCTCTGAGTATCGCTTAATGAGTGAAGATGACTTAGCTTCTGCGGGAACAGTTTTATCTGCCGCAGAGCAAAGATCGGTCAAAGCCGAAAGACAAGTTCAAGCTATTAAAAAAGCTCGCTTCATGGAAAAATTCATTGGCCAAGAATTCGAAGGACTTATTTCTTCGGTTGCAAAATTTGGGGTATTTGTACTTTTGAGAGAGTACAATATCGATGGATTGGTCAGACTTGAAGATCTTGGTGGAGATAAATTCGAATATGACGAAGAAAATCTCCGCCTAGTTGCTAGAAAATCTGGGTTTTCTTACAGCATCGGCGACCTAATGAAAGTTCAAGTTGTGGCTGCGGATATCGAGCAAGGACAAATCAATTTTGCCGCTGCTGGGTACGAAAAAGAAGCAAGTGATGATTTTGATGAAACCTCTGCACAAAAATCTGCAAAAGGTGTATTAAAAAAATTGCATCAGAACAACTTTGAGAGAAAATCTGCAAATAAATCTCGAGACTTCGAATCCAACAAAGATCAAGGTCGTCGTGATAAGTTTGAAAGTAAAGACAAAGGCAAAAAAGGCAAAGATAAATTTAAAGGATCTAAAAATAAAGATCGCTCTGAATCTGAGCCAAAAAGTTTTAGTTCTCGCCAAGACTATATTGAACATAGAAATAAAAATGCGCATAACAACCAAAAGCCTCAACAAAACGGTAAATCTAAATTTTTTGGAGATGTCCGCCAAGACGATCCTCAAGGTAAAGCGCAAAAAGTAGCAAAAGCAGAAAGAACTTTCCAGCAAGGCCGAGTTCTTGATGATAAAGAAACATCTGGCCCGAATGAAGATTTAATGAAGATGATTCTTGGCCCTGAGCAATATCGTACTGCTGTAGAAAGACAAGAACTTGCTAAACCAAAGCTTAGTAAAAAATTGATGTTTGCCGACACATCAAAACTCCGTGATAATGATGAATATTCGGAGAGCAACAGTGACAGCCTTAAAGACCGGTCAGCAAATAGGAAAAACTCTAAAGAACGCGGGAAGACTGAGAACCATCGTGGGAGTGTTCGCAAGGCACGGATTTCATCAAGTCGCGGAAAAAATAAATCTAGGTAAATTCATTCTTGAAAGAATGAGCGCCAATGCGGAGATTGAAAAATACTCCGCAGCGGAAAGACTTAGAATGGCTTTTGAAGAGCTAGGACCTACGTTTGTAAAACTAGGTCAGGTCCTAGCCTCTCGGCCCGATTTAATTCCTGAAGAATTCGCCAAAGAATTTGAAAAACTGCATGCAACAGTCAGCCCTCTTCCCTTTGAAGTTATCAAAGAAGTTCTAGAGGAACAGTACGAACAAAATCTGGATGAAATTTTTTCGTTTATCGATCCCGTCCCACTCGGCTCCGCAAGTATTGCCCAAGTACATAAGGCCCGCCTACTTACCAGCGAAGAAGTCGTAATTAAAGTCCAACGACCAGGCATTATTCCAATGATCAACGAAGATTTGAGCGTTCTGTATCTTTTGGCAGATTTGCTTGAAACTTATGTCGAAGAAGTACGCACATTTAATCCCACTGACGTTGTTAACGAGTACTTCCGCACTCTAGAGCTTGAAACAAATTTTATTGTTGAAGCCAATAACATTCGAAGATTCCGAGAGAATTTTAAAACTCACGACGACATCGTCATTCCAAGTGTCTATTCTAAATGGACGACAGAACGAGTGATTGTTATGGATGCGATGCCTGGTTTACCACTCAGTAATCCAAGAGCCATTGCCGCCTCTGGAAGCAATCCTGACAATTTAATTCGTATTGGGTTAAGAGCTTACTTGAAAATGGCCTTTGAAGATGGCTTCTTTCATGGAGATTTACATGCTGGGAACTTTTTTATCTTACCAGATGAAAAAGTTGGCTTGATTGATTTTGGTGTTGTGGGACGTCTTAATAGCAAAACCCAAGCTTCTATCGCCAATATGCTTTTAGCTCTCGCCAAAGAGGATTATGAGCGTTTAGCTTACGAATACGTCGATATGGCCCCATTTTCCGAAAAGGTAAATGTCGACATTTTTGCCAAGGAACTGCGAGAGCTTATTTCTCCTTATTACGGACTGACACTTAAAGATGTAAACTTAGGAAAAATACTAATGAAGTCTGCGGGTATCGCGGGCAGACATAATATCCGAGTACCAGCTGATTTACTTTTATTCTTTAAATCTATTATCGCTATCGAAGGCATGGGAAGAAAAATAGATCCTGCATTCGATTTCTTACAATACTCTTTGGAATTCGCTGGAGAGCTTGTAAAAATCCAGTATGGCCCCGATCGTATCATGGGAGAATTTACTCAAGTCATTCGTGAATCTAAAAACTTTATTCATGGCCTCCCAAGACAACTTAATTTTTTTCTAAGAAAAATTAATAGCCCAGATCATGCCATTCGCATTGATGTTAAAGAATTAAAAGGTCTAAAAAAATCGGTTCAAACTGGATCTAATCTTTTATTTTTATCTGTAGTGATGTCATCTCTGATTTTAAGTTCTTCATTTATTTTTGTTCATCCTACAAATAATCATATTTGGGGGATGCCTACGATGAGTTTTATAGGCTATTCTTTAGCAGGTATTTTAGGTCTCTTTGCTTTTATCAATTACATTAAGAACCCCTAAAGTTACGGAGTTTCGATGCAGCAGTTATATTATGAATTAGGTGTTCTAGCAAAAGCGGTAAATTTTAAAAATCTTTCCGCAGCTGCCCTTCATGTTGGTTTAAGCCAACCGCAACTATCACGCATTATTGCCAAAATTGAAGAAGAATTAAAAATTGTTCTCTTAGATAGATCTGCCAAAAGAAAATCTGGTTGGACAAGCATTGCTTTTCAGTTGTCAGAAATTTACGAAAAGTCTATTCATCGTCTAGAGACAGAACTGCAAAATATTTCTAATAATCATATGGTTGCAGAACTTCATATTGGAACTCTGGAAGGTCTTTCTGATTTTGCGATTAATACAGTTAAACTATGCTTTGAAAAAGTAGGGATTAAAAAAGTTACCTTAGATATTTTTGATCTTAATGAACTCGAAGCTAACTTCATGTCTGGAAATTTGGATATTATTTTTACTTCAAAACATCCAGGTCGCCAAAAGTTTAAGTATTTAAATGAACTTGGTTTCCAAAGACTTGAGGCTATCAATACATCTGCTCAATTCAATGTTCTAAGTACTTTTGAATACGGAAGAGCCAACAAAAAAGACGTTGAAAAATTCGACCATATTTTAGTTTCAAATTCATTAGCAATTCGTAAAACTTGGTTTAACACCCATGGCGGCACTGGACATTTACCAACGGAAGCAAAAAAAGGTAAAGCCAAAGACG
>JBHIVS010000023.1:0-16146 GCA_041987885.1 Pseudobdellovibrionaceae bacterium
GAAAGAGGGCCCATACGATCATTCATAACATCAACAAAAAAATCACCTTCTTTGTCATTCAAAGAATTTTCAAAACATAAAATGGCCTCTGCACGACCATTGGTAAATTGCTTTGTCAGACGTAAATCAACCGGAAAAACCATCGCCTTTGCAAAAGGACGTCCGAAATGATTTGCAAAATACTGAGTAAATTCAGAATTGATTTGCCCGATTTCTTCTGGAAATTTTTTAAATTCTTTGGAAAAAGATTCTGTAAAATGACCCGAATTAAAACTTAGAAAAAAAGTTTTACTGCCTTTAAGACGAAATACTAAAATGGGATCACCCATCTTATGAACCTTACGTAACTCCTTACGCAAAATCATCAGAATGTCTTCAAAGGAGGTTTGAGCTCCGAGATCTTTAATAAAGCGAATTAAACTTCTCTCTCGAGCAAGTTTATCACTTTCCTCTGTATGAGAAGCTTGAATATATTGAGTTCTCTCTTCGACCATGGCCTCTAAAGAATTCGTCAATGCCTCTAGCTGTTTATTCTGATGTGACGATTCACGAATTAAAAGAGAACTATGCACCATGTTTTTATGAAAGGATAAACTTTTTGCTAAGTGCGATAACAACTGAGGTGCCTCAAGAGGCGTTTCTAAAAAAGAATAAACCTGTCCTCTATTAATACCCTCACGTATATCCGCTTCGGTAAAATGAGAACTGACCATCACTCGAGTCGCTGGAGGTTGAGTTGTCTTAGCAAGGAAAAAAAACTCTAGAACTTCTTCGGATTGTTCATGCTGAACATAGATTGCTGAAAATTTATGGGCCGATATCAATTTCGTGGCATTAAATATAGAGGCTTCACGAATAAAAGGGACTTTTCTATCCAGAAAGATAAAAAAGTCCTCAATAAATTTAATTTGCGAGTCGTCTCCTACCCACAGTATCGGCGCTATCTGACCCTGAAGCGAACTCAGGTCCTGCATATTCTCCATCAATCGATTTCTCCAATATCCTCAGATGATCAAACCACATCTGCAAAACATTGTTTAAATCATACTCCAGCACTTCTGCTAATAGAACAAAATCCTTAGTTTCAAATGCCTTTAAAGTATTCAAAACGGTTCTCTTACTCTCAAGTTCAGCCTTACTCCAACCATGGACTAGTCCAGCTGCAAAAAACTGATCCCCCATGGTCTCTTTAATCGCCAAAACACTTTCAACCAAAAACTCACAGTTCTTTACCAACTCATGGATATCCCGAAGAGCTCCTTGAAAACCTTGGGTACGAACTCTTAGTGACAGTTTTTCTGTTTTCTGAATCAACTCTGGCAACGCCTCTAACCAACCCTTGACCACAAGCTTAGTAATATCATGACTGTTCTCAGCCAAATACTCCAAAGTTATGACTTCGTGTAAATGCACTTTAGAAAACTTCTCTTCTTCATGCTCTTGAATTTCCAAGCCATTTAAAATGTATTGGCAGACTACCTGATTACTGGCTCGGAGATCATTTTCAATATCGGCAAAAACCTTCTCCAAAGCTATATCTTCATTATAAAAATTTCTTAGATCATCACCTGATACGCTAAATCTCTCCATTAATCACCTCTTCTACAATGTGCTCTTGAGGGATATAGACACGAAGATGATTAATAAATGCCTGATGAATGCCTAAAGTTGCAGTAATTAGATCCTCAAGAGACCCCGGTCCAATTCTCACCTTTTCGGCGTTGTACCAGTTCACCATAGGACTCAACTCCGGCACGATTCGGCTAATATTATTTATGACCTCATCCACAGTATTTAAAAATGGAGCAATAGCCGCCACACCGATCACAGGTGCCAAATTCAACTGCTGAATCGCCAACTCGTTAACCTCTTTGAGTTTTTCTGAAGCCTCGACAATTTCCATTCTTTCAGCCATAGGAAATTTTTCGCCCATATACAGTGCTTTTACCATCTGCCATTGAAATTCTTGCAGAGGCGTTCCTTCCGCGACATAACTGGTAATACCAGGGCCGCGAACAATGAGTTCTTCATCCAAAATACCTGTTAGCAAATCATAAATAATTTGCCCAAGCTTAAAGCCATTAATCATTTCCCCAGATTTTTTATAAATAAATGACAAAGATGATTTAGGACCTGTTTCCCAAAAATTAACCATATCTAAGCTAATATTTAAGGTCGGAGTATCAGACAATGAAGCTATGTGAATCGGAGCGCTGTCCGCTCCTACCAATAATTGAGCCCTTGCAATAATGCTATGTAAATCCTTAAGCGTCGTCAGACCAGCAAGATTAATAATATCGGTCGATTGGGACAGCTCTTCGATTTTTTGGCCAATTTCTTTCTCAGAAGCCCCACCGATCAAAACAATCTTTTGATGAGCTCCCATATTCTTAAGAGCACGAATAGTATGAGCCCAAACCTCAGCAGACAAAGTTTTCTTAAGAGTACTTGCTCCAATATGCAGAGCAATAAAATCACTCGGCAGAGAAATACTAGAAACTATATCCTTAGGACCATTCCAGTCTGCTTCGATAAAATCAATACCAGCCGAAGCTGCCATAATATCAGAAACATGGACTCTATTGGCTCCTTCTATACCGACCTGAGCATAAAAATAAGCTGACATATCATCATTAATTTTTAAAGTCTCATCGGCATGTCGAGAGTAACCAACAATCTCAGTTGATTCTTGTGCAACTTCCGAAACCAACCAACTCGACAAATTTGAATAGGTGAAATTAATAATTTTTGTATACTGTTCATCCTTCAAAGAATCGAGAAACTCTTCGAGTTTATTCGTCGATGCATTGATATCGGCCTGATCCTGAATCAAAGGATTTAAAATTTCCTCTGTCGGCAACAAACGAACATTATCTAAAACTGTTAACCCCTCTAAGGCCGAAGAAAATCTAGATCTAACAAGAATATCAATCTGAGCATCTGGATATTTACGACGTAAACCATTTAAAACCGGCCACGTCATCAAAATGTCACCTAACCTAGCGAGTTGAAGAACTAGAATTTTCATCCTGAATTTGCTCCTTCACCATAACTTTTAAAATTTCAAGGTTTCTGGCTTCTTTACAGTATTTCTGACTCTTGCGAACGCTCGCCTGTGATTTCTCGATCGTTTCGAGTGCTTTTTTCAGATACGAATTCAAATCCTTTTGCATACAAACTCCCTTTCTGGGACAGAGTTTCGACTTTTTCAATCAGAGCCTGCTTAACCAATAAAATATCTTCTACTTTACTCACTTCAGCACGTAGCTGAGCTACGCCCTCTGCGGAGGATTGATATCTATTTTTAAAACACAAATAAAACCCTCTAAAATAATCAGAAGGATCATTTTTGGATTTCAAAATACTCTGTGCGAGCAAGGCCAATTCTTTAAAGTCTGATTTATAAACTTTTTTGTCACTTACATTTGCCAAATTTTTGAACGCAGCATTTAGTAAAGCCACATAAGATTTTTGAACATGCAGTTCTTCTTGCTTATCTTTTGCCAATTTCGCAAGACTCACAAAATTAGTACCGCCAAAATCATAAGCAATTGTCGGCGATGGAATTGCCAAATTATGTTCTGAGCTCTTATTCAAATATAAACGCCATACATTTTTTTCGAACGATTCATAAATCGTATTATTTTGATTTTGTTTTTCTCCACTTAAGATATTCCAAGTGGACATAACATCATTAAAAACCGAAGCACCTTGTGATTTTTTATTCATCAAAAGCACAGGGGTTCCTGACTGAGCAGCTACAAACTCAGAAATTTTATCAGCGCAAATTACCAATTGAGATTCAGAGATACAAGTTTTGACCTCTTTGATCTGTCCTTGTAAAATTTGAGAACCTTTAAAGTATCTCATGGCTAATTCTCTATACTGAGGCGAGACCAAAACTTTGACTTCGTAAGTTCCCAGCACTCCTACTAACTCACTGACCAAGTTTTTACATTGCTTTATAAACTGTATATCGGAAAAATTATTATCCCAAAGAGCCAAACAAACGCGACGCTTTCTTGACATCAAATCAGAAGATTTGATGTGTGCGTCTTTTATTTGAAAAGCTTTAGATATAACTTCACTGTAGCCAAGAACGGCTTCAGCTCCCGATTCATAATATGTCTTTAAATAATCTAACCAACGATTTTCCAATGGCAAAATTTTGCCATATTGAATATTCAACCCAAACACCTGAGAACTCGGCAACATACCTGCTATATAGGCACCCATGGAGTTAACAGAAAAATTATAAACTTTAGAAAACTGAATACTCTTTAAATCATTTACTATGCCGCCTGCAAGATTCTTTAAATCTTGTTCATTTGCGGAGCTATTAAATGCCGTCAACAAAACTTGATGATCAACATAATGGATATAATCAACAATTCCTTCAAACAAACCCTCAAGATCTTTACAGTCTTTCGACGCCAAAAGATGAAGGGCGCCGTTTGCATTCTTTTCTCGCAGACCACGCATAAGAGTTAACTGCTGAATGATTTCTTCTTTCTTTGAAAGAGAAATAATGAGTATTGTAGACATTAAATCGCTTCCTCAAATTTAATAGAATCACTATTCGTCGAATTGTTCTTATTAAAAAAATCTGCATTCATTCGAGCCTTAACCGTAATTCCATGTTCTTTAAGATGAAACATCAAAGACTCTTCAGTACGACCAGTAAGGTAAGAAAAAATAATTGCAAATTTTTCGAAATGGTCTCCCCAACTTTCTTGAAAAGAAATAACAAGGGGATTCGTTCCATCTTCCAAAGAAAAACAAGATGTATTAAATATGTCTTGAATATCTTGAAGCTCACAAATTGTAACTCTATCTGCATACTCCGAATACTGATTTCTAAATCTTGAGACCAAGGAAGATCTAAATTCTACAACTGTAATTCTTAGGCTCGGATCCATATCTAATAGAGCTGTAATATGAAAACCACCTCCAAGCCCTAGAATCACTAGATCTTTGGTTCCTAATTTACCAATAGAATATGTCCACTTAAGACCTTGCTCTAAAGGCTTATTAAAATTTGCTAGGGGTGCGCCATTTTCAAATGGTACTAAAACTCTTTCATTATTCTCAGAGAATGTAAGAACGGACATGCTAAACCCTTTGATTATTTTTTAGTGTTTTAAGTAAATTTTTAACTTCAGTGTTGGCAGGATTCCACAGCAGAACTCTATTCATCTCGATCATCGCTGTTTCCAAGTCACCGATAGAACAAAGCAAGTTAATAAGAACCAAAGACATATCCTCATCTTGTTCGACTTGCCCTAGGTAATTTTTTAGGATTTCAATTGATTTACTAATCTGAGCATCACGCACGCCCCAATTTGCAGCTAGGTGAACAGCTGTTCTGTTAGCTGAGTTCACATCCAAAGCTGCATCTAGGTTCGCCCAAGCTAATTCACGATCACCAAAATGATTATGAACCATAGCCAAACCAACCCATGCTTTTTCATTGCGTGGATTAATTTCGACTGCTTTTCTAAAGCAATAAAGAGACTTATCAAAATCAGATCTTTGGACTTCCAATGTTCCTAAATTGACCAACAAAACATCGCTTTGAGGATTCAGGGTATAGGCTTTATTATAAAGTTCCTCTGCCGCTTCAAAGTCACCCGTTTTTACATAGATATTACCCATGTTCTTATAAGTCTCAAAAAGCTCTTCAGTCTCATTTTTCAAATGAGATAATGCTGAATAATAAGTTTCTAAAGCATGCTGATCATTGCCTGCTTTATAAAGAGATCCTGCATAAGAATTCAACGACGAATAAGACGGTCTAATTTTAGCAATATTTTTTGAAACGATTAAAGCTTCGCTATCTCGGCCACATAAAACTAAACATTTTTCTAAAATTTTTAGAACATTTAAATTTTTTGAATCCTGATTTGACGCTTGTCTAAGTAAATTCAAAGCTAAGTGATACTCTGAATGCTTCATCAGCACTTGCGCGTTCGCAATGAGCATAGAAATACGAGCATGTTGATTTAAAGACAAATCACTTTGTTGCTCTTGTTCATTGTCAACTTCGGCATCAAAGTCTGCAATGGCACTTTTATAATCTGTATAAATGGGAGTTTGAGGACCGACAAATCCTTCATGAGATCTATTATAGACCTTAACCTCGTTTTCGCTAGACTTACGCACTATCTGATTTTCTAACATCTGCATTACTCTCCTAACCGATTAAGGAGAGAGCAACACAGATGCCAATGCTTAAACTAATTTAAACGAGGTCTTATTAAAAAAAAGCGAGTTGTTTTGACTTCCAGACCACCTAGTCCGTCATCATTTTGTCGGGAATTTTTTTCCTAGACTTCTTCGTTCAGCCTTTGGTCAAAGGTTTTAACCTTGTATCCACCCACTGCTTTTTTAGATTTTTGTAAATTCTGTAATTCACGGATAATTTGATTCTTAGCACTCTCAATACAAGTCAATACTTGCACATCCTGCTCAATAATACGCGTTACGTACTGATCTTTAATTTTCAAAGACTCACGTACTTGCTTTTTCATATCATCAGAAACAACCGCTTCATGAGCAAAGTTTTCTTTTTCAATTTGCGCATCAATATATTTTACCACATCAAGAATACGGTCTCTTGTTTGATAAAAATACTCTAGATTATCAAAGTTACCTTGAACAAAGTTCGCAAGTTCCGTTTCATTCAATGTGAAAAACTTCTCTAGATAGTGGTTCTTTTCATTCAGCAATGCTACAACTCTTGTCATATTCCCTCCAAGATGACTTTCTTAACCAACTTTTTTCTCAGTAACGCCATTTGTTTCTTGTTTCAACTTTTCGACGGCCTGTACCCAACCATCATATAAAGTATTAAGTAACTTTAAATTTTCTCTCAATGGAGCAGGGTCGCCGGAAATATTCGACTTGGTATATTGCTCCATCATGAACATATATAGTTGTTCAAGTTGATTGGCGATCTCCCCTCCGACTTTATGATCGAGCGTATTATTGAGCTCCATGATAATATCGAAAGCTCTGCCGATATTAACGCCTCTATCTGCAATCTTTTTTTCTTCCGCAGCTTTGATCGCTAGTTTTGTAAACTTGATAGCGCCTTCATATAGCATCAATAAGATTTTTTCTCTGCTGGCACTTTGTACCGCAGTATTTTTATATTTCTGATAAGCATTGTTCGACATAACCCCTCGCTTTACCTTAAAAGTCCTTATTCAAAATTTTATGCACCCTGCGTTTGCAATGCCGCAACTCTTGCATTTTGACTGGCAAGATCTGACATCTTCGTTTCCAAATCAGCGAATTTTTTTCGCAGACTCATTTCTTTTTTCTCCAACTGACGCTCTTTATTTTCAATACGCGTATTAGTTTGTTTAATTCGGCTTTCGATTCCGCGTTTTCGATTTGAAATAGTTCCGAATTGACCATCTAGTAAATTAGTAATTTCTCTTTTTAAAGTTGTCGCAAATCCAGTTTTGAAACCATCCCCACGGATAAAATTTGAAACTCCCCTTGGGTTTTCCGCGATAACTTTATTAAATTTGTCTTGAGCAAAATTAAGTGTACCGTTTTTATTAAATTCAATACCTAACTGACTCAAACGACTGATTGGCGTTCCTTCTAGACCCACTTGTGGATTTAGAACAATACGACGTAATGCCGACTCAACGGATCTCAGCATCCCATCCCCACCTAAAGGGCCCAACGCTGGATTTCCATTTTTTCCAGGAACTAAACGACTTTGTTTTTGGATAAACTCCAAAGCTCCGTTATAGGCATCGACAAAGTTTTTAATTTTTCCAGAAATTGCTTCTACGTTATCTTGAATTTTCATCTTAATAACTCTTCCCGGAGCCGCAGATTTTAAATCTAAGGCAACACCAGGAATTAAATCCGAAGAAGCATTGTTAGTAAGTTCCACTTCAAACCCATCGACTTTTACAATGGCATTTTTTGAGGCTCTTGATTTTTCAAAGAATAAATCCTCATCACCGTCTAACAGGTAAATTTTAGGAAATTTTATTTCATTATCTTTACCTGTCGACAAACCAGATATTAAAAGTTTAAACGGATTTTCAGGATCTTTACGATCTTCCAATACCTGCGCCTTAACTCCGATTTCAGAATTATTTATGGCATTGGCAATACCTTCTAGAGTTGAAGTTTTTGAATTAATGTAAACTTCTTTTGTCCCCTGTTCCGTTTCGAATTTTAAATAACCTACGCCAAGTGTTGTTTTGTCTTTATCTGGAAATGAATTAGTTACAGCACCTGGAGACTCTGCTAATTGCACAACTTCCAAAGAGTGATCACCAGGAACAGCAACGTTAGGATCTACCTGACCAGAAATCACATTCTCATCCGAGCTTGTAAATTTACGATCGACGAAACCATTTCTAGATGTCAAATCGATCAAATGTTTTGTGATGTCTTGTACTTTTGTTTCTAGTTCCTGAACGAGTTTTAGTTTTTCTTCTTGCTTACCGCGATTCACTTCCATTTGTTGCACAGGAATTCGTTCAGCATCCATGAGCTGTTCAACTATATTTGGTGGTAATCCAGAGGCCATGCCTGTGATACGTATTCCTGCCATATAATGATTGTGTCAAAATGATTCAAAGATAGTGAGTCAATAAAATGTCTCTAAGAAGGGCTAGGGACAAGGCTTTTGTGACTCAAATGAAATATATGACGACGCCGTTTTGACATCGGTCTATTTAGCTGGACTTTATAATAGGCAGAGTTGGATTTTAGGTCTTAAATATTTATGCAGTTCTCTTTAACAACTGTCCTCTTGGAGAGTCGTCAACTGGCAAAGTTCTTAGATCAGATTCTGGTATTTTTCTAATCAAAGTACCCAAGTTGTCTGTTACAAGTACAAAACATTCTCCAGTACCGGGAATGCCGTCTATCTCTACTTGCCACTTGTGTTCTTTGAATGCTGATAACTTTTGTAAATGCTCGAGTGCTCGGTTGAGTTCTTCTTCAGACATCGGATTTTGTTGCTGTCCTTGCTGCTGATATCCCTCTTGTCCATTAGCATCTCTGTCATTGGCAGAGTCACTATGAATAGTTTTACCGATCGAATCAGTTTTTCTGACTTCGCTAGTTGAAACTAAATTAGGAACAAGGCCTTTGATATTCATAGTTTCTATATCGGACACATTTTACGTTTACTTAAATCAGACCCACTTTACCAGACCTTTTCACTCGACCTTTGATAAGGCTTGGCTTGAGTTTTTGCTTCTCACCAAGAAGTACCCCAGGAAGATAAAACTTCCTGGGTAGGTTGGTACCGAGAGGAAACGGAGGTAACCTCTCAGAATACGTCCTTTAAATATTATAATTAACCAATTAATCTCATTGCCGTGTTTGGCATTTGATTCGCTTGACTCAACACACTTGTATTAGCTTGTAGTAATACTTGGTTTCTTGTTGATTCAGCACTTGCCGCTGCGATATCAGTATCACGGATACGTGAGTTCGCGGCAGAAATATTTTCATGTTGCACACCTAAGTTGTCGACCGTTGACTGCAATCTATTTTGTAAGGCACCGAGACTTGCTCTGAAACCATTTACTTTAGATTGAGCGCTGTCTACTAATTCAAGTGCACTTTGTGCGCCGTCTTTTGTAGAGAAATCAAATCCATCAACACCAAGACTTGAAATCGTTGCATCTGTTTCACCGGCATTGAAAGAGATTCTATCTGCTTCACCGTCGTTATTAATACCAACTTGGAAGTCAAACTTATCACCAGACCCATCGATCAATTTTTGAGTACCAAATCTTGTCGTCTGAGTAATACGTTGCATTTCTTCTTTAAGTTGTTGAACTTCTTTATTTAAGAATCCGCGCTCATTTTCACCAATAGTGTCAGAGGCAGATTGAACACCTAACTCTCTCATACGAGTTAAGATATTAGAGATCTCATTCAAACCACCTTCGGCAGTTTGCACTAGAGAGATACCATCATTCGCATTTCTTTGCGCCTGACCTAGAGATCTAATTTGTGACTTTAAGTTTTCACTGATCGCAAGACCCGCAGCATCGTCTGCTGCTTTATTGATTCTTGATCCAGAAGATAGTTGTTCCATTGAACGACTGATCTGTCTTTGTGAAGTAACCATTGTTCTTTGTGCATTGATCGCTGCTACGTTTGTCGAAATTCTCATTCCCATTTGGGACCTCCATTAAATCGATCGCCTTATACCTACTTGGGGCTGACCGGTTGTACACGTTAGTGACCTAGCCTTTCATCAAGTCCGTCTGGCAAAACCTCGGCAGCAATCACTCTGCTCGAAGCTTCTAAGGATACTCGACTCTGGTGTGGTCGTTGCTTCTGACATACCTTTCGGCGAGGTCTTAAAAGGCTTTAGTCCAAGTCCTGAAAACTAGACTAAGGGGTAGTTTTTTTATGTCTTTGGACCTGAAATCAGGACTTTTTTCTATGAATGAGACAATTCGATACCGACCAAGGTCTAGAGACCTTAGCAACAGCAGATAAGAAATTTTTAAGAAAAGATAAAGAAAGGATAAAACAGGAATGCCCTAGGAGGTTTCCCTCCTAGGGCGGGCTTAAGATGAGAGGTTTTAAGTGGGCGACCCCTCAACGCTTTAAAGTAAATTCAAGACAAATAGTTGAGTGAGTAACTTAAGTAAGTTTTGTTCTACACCAGCTTCAATGCTACCTGAGGTAATTGATTGGCTTGAGAGAGAACTGAAACCGCAGCATTCTGTAGAATAGATGCAGACGTCATCTCTGCAGTTTCTTTGGCTATGTCAGTATCACGAATTCGAGAATTCGCGCCCGCTAGGTTTTCATAGGCAACCTCTAAGTTACTAACCGTCGATTCCATTCTCGATTGCATAGCACCAAAGTTGGCGCGCATACCGCTGACCTTGCTAATCGCATCGTCAATAACTCCGAGGGAATCTTGAGCGTCTTCTCGTTCATTCATATTAATACCTGATATTCCTAGCGAGCTGGCAGTCGCATCAGAGTCGAATGTAAATTTAATAACGTTATCCTCACCGGCATTGGCGCCAACTTGGAATGTTAGTTCTTCTCCAGAACCATCTAATAATTTTCTAGTCCCGAAAGAAGTTGTTTTAGCAATACGATCCGCTTCTTGCAAAAGCTGAACAGTCTCTTTATTTAGAAATCCCCGTTCCGTATCACTGATAGTATCTGAAGATGCCTGCACGCCTAGCTCTCTAAGTCGCACAAGAATATTTGAAACCTCATTCAAGCCACCTTCACCTACTTGAACGAATGAAATTGCATTGTTCGCATTATTTTTGGCCATATTAATACCACGTAACTGGCCTTTGAAATTTTCCGAGATCGCTAATCCCGCCGCATCATCAGAGGCAGAAATAATCCTACTCCCTGAGGCGATTGCCTGCGCAGCATGTTCTGCTCTTTTTTGTTGTTTAGATAAAACCCTTTGCGCAGCGATGGATGCAGTGTTTGTCGCAATTCTTAAGCCCATAACGATCCTCCTAAGGATGTTTTAAGACTTGATATTTCGCTGAGGGGATTTGTAGAAAGCGAATTAGCACCACTTAACTCACTTAGATCCTGAACAACTACGTACCAAATCATTGTTTAAAAAAATAAATTCAATAGTTATAAAAAGTGGTCGGAGAGACTCTTTTGAGATGGTGATTGACACCTCAAAAAGAGCCCTTGCCGTGTTGATCTGGAGATCCTCACAAACGCTCCAACGTGTACAATTAACTCATCGGACCAAGGTCCTAAGAACTTTAGACCTAGGTCGTGTTTTTTTTGAATTTTTTTTACAAGTATTTGATTTTAGGTATTTTGCGGACAAAAAAATTTATAACTTTGGTCCAGTCTGTCCACGACCAAAGACCTTTAACGCCAGAATTTATGTCAAATATTAAATTCTTAAAACGATACAGAAATAGGTATATCCTCAAGGATTTTAATTATATAACGACAGGCTGAGGCCGATTTGATGACGTTGAGACTTAAGGTATTTTCATTCAATCTAATATCTGTGTTATTTGCTATTGCTGTAGTAACTATCATTGGTATTGAGATCGTAAGAACTACAGTTATTAACTCAACCTACGAAAAACTTAATCAAATTCGTCAGTACAAAACCGCAGAAATTGAAAATTATTTTCGTGAACTTGATTCCTTTATAGAGCTTATTTCTCAGCATAAAATGACGGAAGAGCTGCTAACTAAAAATAATAGCAACGCTACTTTTCAGAAAAAAAATATCGATGCCTATTCTTTAAAGCTAAATCTCTTTGATTTGATCTTGATCAACGATCAGGGCAAAGTCATCTATACCACTCGTAAAGACCTAGATGATGATACTCATATCAATAAAAAAATTCCTGATTCTCGACTTTATAATGCTTATACATGGGGACTTGCGGCTCCTAGGAATACGTCTCTTTATTTAGACTTTAAACAAGACCCTTATTACGAAAACACTTTTACTTCAATTATTGCTAGTCCCATTTTTTTGGATAATAAAATTAAGGGTATTATTTTAATTAAAATTTCTTTTAATGAAATAGATCGGATAACAAGTGACAGCTACACTTGGAATTCTTTTGGAATGGGTAGTACTGGGGAAACTTTAGTCTACGGTGAAGACTGGGCCTTAAGAAATCGTGGCCGTGTCGATCAAAACCCAAGAAATACTGAAAATAAAAATTCTTTCAAGGCTACCGGAGATTTAGATTTAGAGTACTTTAAAACTGAAAGTGTTCTGAACGATCGTGGTCTTGATTACAAAGGAAATGATGTTTTACGTTCTACTGGGAAGCTTTATTTGCCAAGTGGTTCTCTTTGGTATGTATCTACTAAATTAAACAGTTTTGAAGCTTTTAGTGTTCTCAGAAAAATTGCAATTGCCACTGCCATCGCCGCGATTATCATTATTATTTTATTTTTTATTATTACTTATATCACCTCTCAAAAAATTCTAGAACCTATTCAACTTTTAACAGAAAGACTTGATGAAGTAGGACCAGAAAATTTGCCAGAACGTATTGATTATCTCAGTGACGATGAAATCGGTGTCTTGGTAGAAAAATATAATAATCTTTCTTCACGGCTAGTTCGAACTACAATCTCTAAAGATTTTTTAGATAAATTATTCCAATCTTTAAATTCATTTCTTTTCATCATTAAAGTTAAGAAAAGCCCTTTCAGTGGGCGACCTGAATTTAAAATCTTAAATTTCAACGAAAGCACTCTGAAAGCTCTACATTTTAAACCTGAGGAACTTCAAAATAAAGACTTCAGAGACCTTATTTTCTCGGAAAAACAACCTCACGACTATACCAAGATGCTTACTCATCAAAAAGAAGCTCAAGTATTTTTAAAAACAGCTAGAAATTATCAAATTCCAGTCCTCATGAACTGGAATCACATTCCCTCTAAAAACCCTAATGAAACAACTATTGTTTTAACTTGTACGGATATTACAGAACGGATAAAAATCGAAAAAGATCTTATCGAAGCCCGTGAACAAGCTGTTAATGCCTCTAAGGCTAAATCAGATTTTCTGGCCAGAATGTCCCATGAAATCAGAACTCCGCTAAATGCCATTATTGGAATTAACGATGTTCTTGTCGAAGAACCACTCAAACCTGAAATCAAACACATGTTACATTTATCTTCCAACGCGGGTGAAAATCTACTGGCTCTTATCAACGACATTTTAGATATCAGCAAGATCGAGGCGCAGGAAGTTAAAATCGAACGTATTAGTTTTAATTTGATTGAACTCGTACAAAGCACTGCTGAAATTTTACGCCAAAAAGCACTAGAAAAAAGTATCGACTTTAACCTTCACATTGATGCTCAACTGCCAGATCAACTTAATGTCATTGGTGATCCTACCCGTATTCGCCAAGTTTTATTTAACCTAATTGGCAATGCCATAAAATTTACGATTGTGGGCTCTGTAGAAATATTCCTAGGAATTGATCCGACGGCTCGATTTGTCATTTTCCAGATCAAAGATACTGGAACTGGAATTCCTCAAGATAAACGTAAAAACTTATTCCAAAGCTTCACTCAAGCCGATAGTTCTATCACACGAAAATTTGGCGGAACTGGCTTAGGACTCATAATCTCCAAAAGTCTCGTAGAACTTATGGGTGGAAAAATCTGGTACGAAAGCAACGTGAACGTGGGAAGTGATTTCTTTTTCTCGATCCCCTTAGAGGCTTCGAATGAACCAATTAAACAGGCAGCTCCCAAGCAAACTCAAGACCTAGACATCCAAGGTGCGAAAAAGGTACTTATTGTCGATGATGTCGACGACAATCGTTTCCTAGTTAAAAAATTTCTTAGTGATATGAACTTCCACATCGATGAGGCTGTCGATGGGGTTGCTGCTGTTAGAATGGCAGAGCATGAAAACTACGATTTAATCCTAATGGATATTCAAATGCCAATTATGGATGGATATATTGCCACTCAAAAAATTCGTGATTTTGAAAGAAAAAATCCAGACAAGCCTCGCGCTAAAATCGTAGCCATTAGTGCAAATGCAATGACCGAAGATATTAAAAAATCTTATGATAGTGGTTGTGATGGATACCTGACAAAACCTATTAAGAAAATTAAACTCATAGAAGCGATTGCCTCTTACTTAAACTAATTTTCCGCCCTTTAAGTTATATACTCTATCGGCTAGGGCTTGCACATCCTCTGGATCATGTGTGATTAAGAAAACAGGTATATTTTCCTTTTTTATAATCGCTTTTAACAACTGACGAGATTCATTTCTTAAATCAATATCTAACGATGAAAAAGGCTCATCTAAAAGTAAAATCGTAGGTCCACCAACTACGGCCCTTAGAAAAGCAACTCTCTGCTTTTCTCCCCCCGATAATAGAGACGCTTTTTTATCCAAGATACTTTCTAAACTTAATACCTTGGCATAACTTTGAATTTTTTCGTTATAAATTTTAGATTCAATCCGACGAGATTTCGCAGCAAACTCGATATTTTCCCTTGCCGTTAAATGAGGAAATAAATCTAAGCTTTGAAAAACAACACCAATATTTCTCTCTGGTGGTTTTAACCGAGCTAAATCACGCCCATTAAAATCCCAACTCATACCCACAGCATTTTCAAGACCAATGAGAGCATTAAAAAGAGTGGATTTTCCAGATCCAGAGGGACCGCTTAAAACAGTCACACCTTGATCTAAAATTTCTAGATGAGGAATATCCAAAGAAAAATCCTTAAAATTAACTTTTAAGTTTTTGACCAATGACATTGAATACTCCTTGAATCAATAAATAGCATAGAACTGCACAGATAATAATAAAGAAACTAATCAGAACGGCATGATTTAAACGATAACCCGACATTAAAGCATCCGTCATCATAGCCAACGTAAAAGTTTTATTCGCGACAATTCTAGAAATAGCGAAATCCCCACAGGCCCATACCGCCGAAATAGCAGCTAGTTTTCCGATAGAGTCGGAACATTGAGGCAAAATAATTTTAGAAAAAATCATCCATGGCTTAGCCCCCATTATATAGGCCAAACGCGCCTGAGATCGAAGCTCTTCCAAGACCTGATGTAATCCCAACCGATATAAACCACAAATACCCAAAAGAACAATAACGACAGGAACCGCAATAATTTTATTAAAAGCCATGGCGTTAAAAGCCGCCAAAAATGAAAAACTTGCTAGAGCTGTTGAAGGCGTCACATATCCGTTTAAAAAAGTAACGAACCATCTTGCGTGACTTAGATATACAATTGAAGTTAACAAAATTGCAGATAAAAATCCGACGGCCAGTCCAACCCAAATAGTTCCAAGTGCTAATTGTAAAATCTCATTTTTATTTTCAAATACAAAATTCAAATGACTAAAGCCGGCCACAATACCGCCCCCATAGCCAACCACAAAAATATAAACCAATGCCAAAACAACTGAAAATCCAACATAAGAACCGTAATAGGATAAATCTGTCTTACCTTGGAATGACTTTTTATTGGAATGCTTATATAAAAACAATGAGAGTAAAAAGATAAAAGCGGACTGTATCACAGAAATATAAATTGCTGCGCCCCACTCTTGAGATAAACGTATTTTTTCGTAGATCAAAACTTCAAGAGTTGTTCCTCGCCCACCG
>JBHIVS010000024.1:0-15808 GCA_041987885.1 Pseudobdellovibrionaceae bacterium
CTTAATAAATTTCAAAAAATAATGGAGAGAGACCAATGAAGAAGAATATAGTTGGTCTGTCCCTGCGGTTTTTCAGCACCAATAAATTTATTACACTGACATCCATTATCGGTGTAATTTTATCTGTTTCTTTAATCATTTCTATGTGGTGACAAGTTTATTTTTATCAGTTGGTATTTTTAATCCCGCATTTGCTCAAACAGATATGGTTGAAAAAACGTATACTGGAACTTTGGATGAACAAGATCCTCAAGTTGTACGCAGAAAAATTCAAGCCGATGCTTTTGAAAAAGTTTCTGAAGAAGTTATCCAAGAACTTATCGGTGTAGAACGTTTTAATAAAAATAAATCTTTGATTAAAAATAAAGTCATTAAAAACTCCTCTAGATATATTCCTTTTACAAAACCTTCAGAAATTAAAATAGAAAATGAAAAATCCACAATGTCATTGTCGATGAAAGTTTCTTTGAAAGACTTAAAACAGCTTTTGCAAAGTAATGGTCTTTTGAATGATAACGACAGTGTTCCTATCGTATTACCTATGATTACGATTCACGATAAAATTTCAGGGGATTCTTATCGTTGGTGGAATCGTAAGGACTCGTCCTCTGGCTTTTCCATGAAGGAAGGTCGTTTGATAGAGTCTCAGTTGAAGTCTTCCTTTTCTTATAATGGTTTTCATTTGCTCAGTGCGACCGAAGGGAATTTGGGGGAACAGGTCCCGAATGAATATAAATCTGATCGTCCTAGTGCTGAAGATATTGAGTTTTTATCCCAAAGATTTAATGCTCCGGTTATTTTAGATGGAACAGTGACTATTTCTGAAAGTGATAATAAGGGACAGTTTATAATTGAAATTAAGCTAACAGCTTTTCAAGTTAGTAATGCGAGAACTATTGCTGATATTTCTAGAAAGTTTGAAGCTGCTGGCAAGTCTTATGAGGCTGCGGTTGATAAGAAATTAGCTTCTGTTTTTGAAGGTGCTGCGAACGATCTTGCTGTCCAGATTTCTGATGTTTGGCAGCGCGGGGCGATTGGGACTTCTATTGTTGGAATTACTTTGTATGGCCGACAAAATATCAAGGCTCTTGAGGAGTTCAAGGGCAAGGTCAGTGGTCAGATCCCTCAGGTAAAATCAATTCGAGAGAGATTGATTTCTTCAGATTCTATGAGTTATGAGGTGGATACGAATTTGTCTTCTCGTGAGCTTGCTGCAAAATTAAATGGCATTGTAGTTGGTAATCAAAAATTACGTCTTGAAAAAGATAGTGGTAATGAAGTTGTTCTTAGATGGAATAAAGAGTAACTCACAAAAAAAAGGATCAGGGATGAATAGAATTCTTTTATCTTTAGCATTGGTTTTTTCTTTGGGTTGTCAGACATTTGATAACTCAAGTCCTGTTGTTCGTAGAGATGTAAAAGACGTCAACTATGAATCCCCTACGGGTGAAATAAGTCCTCGTAAAAGACTTATTATATTACCCTTTTTGGAAGAGGGCATAGAGCGCCCTCAGTCTATCAAAGATCAAGCGCGCGCTGCTTTCATTATGGATTTAAATCGCTCAGGTGAGGTTATTGCTTTAGACAGTTCAACTTTGAACTTAGATTTAGCAAAATATAAAGAAGGTTCGTCGTATAAATTAGCAGAGCTTGCGAAGGCGGCTCAATCCTTAGGGGCCAATGCTGTTTTAGAGGGGAAAGTTATCGACATTCAAATTAAGCGCAAGGCGGATAATGTGGGTGTTGTAAGACATTTGACGACGGCTTTTGAAGTGGTTGCTCAGGTGCGAGTTGTGTCTGGAAGAACTTCTAAAGAAGTTTTTAATACAATTAAAACTGTTACTGTCGAAGAATCAGGTGTTCGTGTTGGTCAACGCGTAGATACGGATAAATATCTTTCTAATAATCCTGATGTGATTAAAGTTATCGTTAAAGATGCCTTTTTAGATTTTGCTCCTCAAGTCATTGCTTCTTTGGAAAAAGTGATTTGGGAAGGTCGAATTGCTGGTATCAATGGTGATCGTTATTATCTAAATGTCGGTCGAGTTTCTGGAGTGCGTGTGGGTGATCTTTTAAGAGTCACTGAAGATGGCGATGATATCTATGATCCAGAAGGTGGAGGCCATATAGGCAGAGTCCCTGGTCGATTAAAAGGAACTTTGGAGGTTATTTCTTATTTTGGAAATGACGGAGCCATCGCGATTATTCATTCTGGTGCGGGCTTTAAAGAAAATGACCGCGTAGAACTTTATTAGGTTATAAAAATAACGAAACATAATAGTTTTGTGGCGAGGTGTTTGTGCGCCCAAGTAAAGTGCAAAAACTTTGGTTTGCATCCTGGAAACAAATGTCTTTGTTTTTTCCAAGATGTATTGCAAAAAAAGCAGAAGATTTATTTTTAACACCGATTCGTTATCAACGACCTGAAAATGAAAACGATGTTTATGCCTCTGCTAAAATAACAAAAATTTTAAATGGACTTCAGGTTTATCAATGGGGAATATCTCAAAATCCTTTGGTGCTTTTGGTGCATGGCTGGAATGGGCGAGGTACTCAGTTAGGGTATTTTGTAGACGATCTTTTAGCTAAAGGTTTTTGCGTTATCGCGCTAGATGGACCTGCACATGGAGAGTCTGAAGGTTTGAGGACTCATGTTGGTGAGTTCTCTCAAGCTCTTATTGATGTTCAGAAATATTTTGGAACTTTACAGGGAGTGATTGCTCATTCTTTTGGGGGAGGTTGTAGTGTTTTTGCTGCCTCAAAAGGTATGGATGTTCGCAAGATTGTCTTGATCGGAAGCCCTGCTCATTATGATAGGGTTGTGAATAGTTTTTTGAGCAGAATGCGTTTATCGACTAGAGCAAAAAACATATTCATTGAAAGTTTAACTAGGCAAGTTGGTGTTAAGCCAGATGATCTCAATATTGGTATTTTAGGAAATCAGTTAAAAAATGTAAAAGGGTTGATAGTTCATGATGAGTTGGATAAAGAAGTGCCAATAACGGCCGCACATGCAATGCATGAAAAGTGGCAGGGGTCGGAAGTTTTTATTACTCGAGGTTTAGGTCATAAGCGAATTTTGAGAGACAAGGATGTATCTTTGAAAATTTCAGAATTTATGATGTCGTAATTTTTTAGAAGGTGATTTGAAGTGAAAAAAATATTTTTATTATTTGCTAGTTTAATGTTTTCAGGTTGCGCTATGGGTCCTTTGGTCAGTCACGAAACAGCTAGAACCTTAGGTCATGGAAATAAAGAAATTTTGGGTGGGTATGGAAGTGCTGGTTATTTAGTTAAGTTTAACTATGGCGCCAGCGATAATTTAGATGTAGGTGTTCAGCTTGAAAGCTATAGCATGGGTTTGCGTGCTAAATATTCTCTGCTTAACAGCTCTCAAGGGTGGTCCTATGCTATCGCAGGGGGGCTCGGTGCCTCTGTGGGTGGAACTCATTATTATGGGGATTTAATGGCGAGTTATTTGAATAAAGCGTGGGAGCCGTATGGTACGGTTCGATTTGTTCATATTGTAACAGATCCGATGGAGTTTAAGGATGAGAACACTGGCGATGTGGATTTTACCGTCAGCTCTACTCGTTATAATTATGGCCAATTTATGCTGGGGACTCGCTATCACTTCAATAATAGATGGATGGCCTCTGCGGAGTTAAGTTCTTTATTTGGGTTGTCCCATGGCGTGAGTATTTCTTCGGGAGTGCTATTGGGTGTTTCCATGGGTTATAAGTTTTAATAACTGACAGATGCAATGTGTAAACGATGGTCGAAATCGTTGTATTAATTGCCTGTTTTTTGAAATTGGTCTAAATTTTTGTCTGTCTTATGTGCGGATATAGCGTAGTTGGTAGCGCGCTTCCTTGACATGGAAGAGGTCACTGGTTCAAGTCCAGTTATTCGCACCATTTTTTTGATAATAAAAAAGGCTGTTATTAATAACAGCCTTTTTCTTTTTTATATTTAATCTAATTTAGAATACTTCGCCAGCTTCGCTTTGAACGTTGTTTGCGGTAGCTTCTAAATCTCTAAAAGTGCTTAGAAGCTCTTTGGCAACTCTGGTGTTTGTTAACTGTTTAATAGTTTGAATATAAGCACCTTTGTATTTTGCATATTCAAAGTAAACTGTATCAGCATTTGAAGACGCAAAATCATATTCTAGCGACGATGCTAACAATTGAACTACGATTTGAATTTGCTCCATTTTTTCGTTAGTTCCTAATTGGATATCTTGCATATAAGACAACAACTCATTTGTAACAGGAAGTAATGAAACTTTCTGATCTTCGGATAGATTTTTATTTTGAAATTGTTGAGTCAGACGAATTAAATCCGCACGAATATTTACCCAAGAACCTATTTGCGCCGATTTAGCGACAGGAGCATTCTTTTTAGGAGCTGAAGCTTGGGCGAAAGCTACATTTACTTGCATTGAGATAAGAATAAGAAGAATTAATTTTTTCATTTTATACTCCACAAGATTTCTTTACAGATTGTTTGCAGGTTTTACAGCTAGTGCTCATTTTCATGACTCCAATAAGTGGGCGACATCTAGCACCAAAAGCTTTTTGAATATTGAACTTTACTTTTCCGTCGTACAAGTATGAATTATTATTTTCTTTGATTTCTACATGACCATAAGTGGAACCTAGGCCACGGCAGCCAGAACCTCTAGCTTTTCCATAGACAAGAATAGTACCTTCAGGAGCAGATTCAGGAGTCATTCCTGATTTAATTACATTTACAAAGCCCATTTGTCTTAAGCCCGGCATCATGTCTTTAGCGTGCCCGATGCCGCCACCAGGCCATACATTTGCTTTATTAAGAGCTTGGCGAACAGCAAGGGCACAGTCTCCTCTGCCGCGGGTTCTATTGCCATATCTTGATTTTATAACTGATTTTGCTGCACTGATAATTTTAGAGGAAATACAAGCTGCTCCACGTCCGTAAAGAGCCATTTTTTTAATTTCTTCAGAAGCAGAAGAAATTGAATCTCCAATAGATGGATCTAGACAGCCTTCGCAATAGTCGGCTTCTGTTCCTGCTGTTTTAGGTTTTTCTTTAGAAATATATTTCGAGTGAATCCAGCCAACTCGACCATTGCCAAATTTGACTCTATAGAACTCATTCTTTTTAGAAAGAGTCATAATTTTAGTGCCTTCAGGAATCCCTGTAAGGATGCGTCCCCAAGGACCTTGTCTTACATTTACTCCTGCCGTTGTATATTCAATTCCAGCAAGTGCTGTTGTTGCCAACATCAGAGTTACCGTAAAGGAAGTAATTTGTAGTATTAAACGGTGTAAGTTTCTCATATATATCTAATAAGCAGTCCCTGTGCCAGCTCAAGGGCTTTATAAAAGCCCTCAGGTTTCTTATTAGACTTGATTCCCTTAAATGTTAGTGGGTTGTCTACAGTCTAGTCAGCTTGTTTAGATTGTTTCATTTTGAGAATGATCCATCAAAGACTTTCTTTGGGACTTTGATGGATTCTATATGGGCTATTGTTGGGTATTGGCCGCAATCTCAGTTCTGGAGAGTGTTTCAGAGTTAGCTCTTTGAAGATCTTTAAAATCAAAAATATTTTGATCCATCAAATGGCTAGGTTTTACATTAGTGAGAGCTGTTTGGATGGACTGATAAACATGTGGGATTTCTTTTTCAAGATCTCTGACGAGTTTTTTAACTCGTTGTCTTTTAAGTCCGTCCTGAGATCCACATAAATTACATGGAATAATTGGGATGTCCCATGCAGCTGCAAGTTCTTCGATGTCTCTTTCAGACGCATAACAAAGAGGTCTTAAAAGAATATTTCTTCCATCATCAGATAATAACTTTGCCGGCATTGCGGACAGGGTCCCGATATAGAGCATATTTAATAGGGTTGTATGGACAATGTCATCTTGATGGTGACCAAGAGCTAGCTTCGTAAATCCGTTGTCATAGGCAAAATCATAAAGAATTGCTCTGCGCAGTCGAGAACAGAGAGAACAATAAGTCCCCCCTTGAACTTTCTCTTTGACGATGGAGTAAGTGTCTTTTTCGATGACATGTAGTTTTACGCCGATACTTTCTACCCATTGTTTAAATTGAGTAGCGTTAAAGCCTGGCTGCTTTTGGTCTAAAATTCCAGCTTCGATCTGGAACTTTCTTTCCGAGCGACGTTGAATCTCAGTCAACAAGGCCAATAAAATACTAGAGTCCTTGCCTCCAGAGACGCAAACCATCAGTTTGTCTCCGTCTTCGATCATATTAAAATCATTCAAGGCCTGAACGATTTGTTTTCTAATTTTGATGGCGAGCGGGTGCTCAAAATCTATTTTAGCTGTCATGGTGATGCTTTGTATCTGCTAATTCGATAACTTGTCGAGATAATTTAATGCCCTCTTTCATCAAAGCTTCAATACAGCGAATATACATTTTATCGCCAATAGAAAATTGAGAACCAAAGTTATCGATAAAATAAATAATTTTTAGTTCAATCCAGTTTTCATTGGCATCACTGACGTAGGCCCAAGGAGCTGGAATCCCACGAATTTCGCCAATACCGGCTGCAACTCTTTCTAGAATTTGCTTCGCGTGCTCTACATTTTCTCCATATTGTAGGCGGAAAATCTGTCGACGCACTATGGGATTATCTGGAGGAGAAAAATTAGAAATCTGAGCATTAGCTATAAAACGGTTGGGGAATGTGATTTGTTCATCGGAGAAACCAATAAGTGTCACAGAGCGCCATGTAATTTCTTTGACCTGACCCGTGGCTCTTTGAAGACCGCTGACGATTTCAAGCCAATCACCAATTTCAAAGTTACGGTCCAATTGCAGAGAAATCCCCGCAAAAAGATTCCCAAGTGTGTCTTGCAAAGCTAGACCCAAAATTACCGAGGCCGCAGCTGATGTTGCCAAAAGAGGCCCTAATTCTAAATTAAAAAGGTAAGATAAACCCCAAAAAACTAAAATAATAGAGAGTAAAAGAGAAAAGATATTTACCAGCAATAAAGGCACACCATGCTTCATGGATCCTAAAAATAAATAAAGTAGAACTATCAGGCGGCAGGTATTCACGAAAACAATGTTCGCCCAAATATAAGTCAGGAAGGCAACATAAGGAATTGCAATCGCTAGACTTCCAATGCTGTCTTCAGATCTTCTCATGAAGCTGAAAAATAAAAACATAAAAGCAAGGACAACATATTGTCTAAGTAAAAGCTGAAATTTTTTGCGCGTATTTCTGTGTCTTTCGTCTGAAGCTTCGGTCAGGAAAAACTTATAAAAAAGCCAAGCCCCGATAATTAAGGCTCCTAATAAGAGGAAGGGTTCAATTTCTATAAGTTTATAAAGTGCAGGTAAATTGATTAACTTTTCAGTCATTTTTGAAGGCCCCTTTTTACAGCTTTATTATAATGACTAACTTTTGGTCGAGTCGAGTCTAAAAATGCGGAAGTGCTTATATAATCAGAAAAGTCGCCGATAAACACTGTATGAAAATACATGGATTTATTTTAACCGTAGCTTTAGGGATGGCGACGACGGCCTGTACACAGCAGAGTTTTTCCGCCAAAGAACTTGACTCAATTGCTAAGCAAGTTGCCGATGATGTCACTTGTAAAAGTGCAAAGCTTGAGCAGAATCTATGGGATGGTTTAAAGACTTATCTTTTGGAGCGTGAGCAACTTCTAACGGCCCAAGAATTAAAACAGGCATTTTCGATTCAGTTGAACTCAAAACCAAGTTTGCAATCCACAGAGAAAAAAGCTCAAATTCTCGCTGTAGAGAAAAACTTCAATGCCCTTATAGATATTCTTTTAAAAGAAGCTCCAGAGGGAGAACGAGTTACGAATGCTGGAGAACTTTTGATTTTATTATCAGCTTTGGATGTGGGAGATAGGTCCACAACTTTTAGAGCCTACCTTCAAGACAAGGTCCGAATTCAGTTTCTAAGTCTTCAGGCTCAGGTTAAGACTTTGTCAGCAGATTGCATTGAAGAAATTGAAATCCCGTCCTCTGAACCTGAGCTTGTTCCAGAGGAAGGGGAAGATGACAAGGCAAGTTACAGCTATACCTACCATCGTAATCAAGCTGTAGCTGCAGGAAGGTCGCTGGCGGTGTTTGGTTCTCGTTGGGCTTTGGCGACTGCTTATCAGTCTTGTATGTCGGTTCAGGTTCCTGACATGACTGCTCAAACGGCAGATTTACAAGGGATTAAAATTACAGGAACCCATTCAGATGGGGTTGGAAGTAAACGTATGATTGCAAGTTTAAGTTCTGTGCAATCCACGCATCCTTATCTAAAAGGTTTGTCAGCCCATGATAATGGCTGCTTCAGTGTAAAGTCGAACCCACTGATTTATGACTACGGCGGAAAGCCATATGGGACGACATCTTCGAATTCGACTATTAATATGCATAAAAATAATGGCAGTGGAACGAGTGTCTTAGGTATAGATTGCTCTGCATATGTTTACACGTCTTTGGCGACCGCCGGTTTGAGGCTTCAAGAAGGACGGGCATTGAAAGCTTCGGATTCTTGGGCGTGGGGATCGGGTTCTTATGTTGAGCCTCAAAAAAATGGACTTACTTGTCTGAGTAAGATCACAGTGACTCCTGTTTCGAACTTAAGAGAAGGTGACATTGTTGCAGTGTATGGTCATGTGCTTTTAATCGAAAAAGCAGGCAACGATCCTTTCGGTATTTCAAGAGCAAAAACAGTTGCAGATTGTACAAAACTGACAGCAAGTGGGTATGATTTTACCGTTGCTCAGAGTTCACCAAGTAAGGGGGGCGTGGGAATTAATTTCTTTGAAGCAAGTGCCTATGTTCCAACAGCAACAAAATTTGAAGATGGCTTTAAGCAATATGCTTATTATGCGTGTTTGGCAAAATTTAATAACAAGAGTTACACACCTAATCTAGGAACGCTGACGATTTCTAGACATAAGGGGACGACGGCTTGTATGAGTACTCGAGTGAAGTTGGAAAATGAGAGTTGCGTAGAGCGCTGTTCTTCATTTAATCGATAATAATAGTTTTCACTTAGCTATGGTCAGTTTTAGAGGCCAGTTTTAGACTGCCTCAGCTTATGAAGCAAAAAAAAGCCCAGACGATATTCTGGGCTTTTTTTATTTGAAATATATCAGCGGGCTTTTGGTATGTATTTAGTCTAGCAGGAAGCCTTCTTAGCTGCTTAACCACACTAAATGCTGTGTAATAATTCAAGATTGTGTTTAGTGGCAATTCGCTTTTACGACTGTCTTGAAATGAGAAAAGTCTAGTAAATGGGTTATAAGTCGCGGAGCTTATTAAGTATTTTTCGACTTGTACCGAAAAGAAGCAAAACGATGAGGTCATCATTATGAGATTATTAGATACGTCGAAATCTTTTTTCAAGGGTGCAGCAGCTTGTGCATCGATGTTTACTTTTTGTATGACTCCAGTTGCCCAAGGTGCAGCTGCGAAAAATACACAAAAGCAATTGATCGCTCAGTATTTGAAGGAGACAGGTCTCTCTCAAAAAAATAACAAAATGACGGCCAATGAATTTTATAACATCGTCAGAGTTGTTTATCCAGATGTCCTAAAATCACAATTGGATCCATGGTTTGCTGAAAACAAAAATGAAAGTCTGCCAGTTGTTGAGGCTTCAAGCTTTGTTGATGCCAATAACATTGAGCAGGTCCGTTTGACGCTTTCTAAAGATGGTGAAACGATGACAGTTACTTTTACGGGTGATGATGAGTTCCCATTAAAAGTAAATGGTGTTGCATTAAGCCGTTCTGAAATTCTAAATCCTGCTAATTTTTCTGCAATGAGTGCAAAACTCATTGCCAAAGATAAAGCGATTTCTAAATCAGTAAATAAAGGTAAATATCTTGCGCCCGTGACAGCTGGTTCTAGCAAAGAAGATCAACGTAAGTTAATGAAAGCTTCTTTGAATGCATTTCCTGCAAAAAAACTATTTGTAAATAGCAAGTCATACACGAAAATGTCTAGTAAAGAGCGTATTGAATATTTCATGCGTATTCGTGCTATGATGGATTCTGCGGAATTAGTTCACGATGCATTTAGAAATGCTAAAAAAACAGCTTCTGTTGATACAGATAAATATCAAGTTGTGATGAATTTAATTCTTGGTGAAAATGCACAAGCTGCGGTTTCTTCGGGTGGTAAATGTATTATTGCGGGTTTCGTATCAACGTACGGAAGCAATTTATCTTGTGGTACTGATTCAACAACGGATGCAACAACTCAGTATTCAAAAATCATGTCGAAATCTACAGGCTTCAAATCATGTCAAACTACTGAAGTCCCATGTAATCCTTTAGTTTATGGATTTAATAATTCGGGTCAGCCTTATTGTATTCCTACGACAAGTAAAGCCGCGATTAATAGTGCTACAAAATTATGTAACGGACTTTCTCCGTTGAGTGGTCCTGATATTAGTGCTGAACAAGAAGCTCAGAATAAAAAAAGAATTGTTGAGTCTTTCTTGAAGGCTGCAAAAGGTAAAGACGCAAAGGTTAATCCCGTTAACAAAGATGGTGAATATAAAATTCCACCAACTGAGTACGAGCAAATTTCTGACTATATTAATGGTTTGAAGGGGTATATCACTGAGGCAAATTCTATGTGTCAAAGTGAAGATGGACGTTCAACAACGACTTCCCGTCCCGATCAGTTAGAAGCGTGTGAAGAGTTAGCAAAACGTGCCTTTGATTTGAAAACTTATGCTGATGAGGTTCAGAGTCAATTGCCTCCGGTTGTGGTTGATCCTGATAACGGTTTGCCGAATTGTGATGAGAAAATTAAAAACTCTGTTTTAGTTGGTGCTGTCGAAGGGGATGGGAAATCTCAAACACAAAAACCAGATAAAAAAGGTAAAGGCAAAGGATCTAAAGCTGCTGCTGGTGCGCAAGCTGCGACTCCTGGCGGTGGTTATAAGTGTGAATGTCCTTCCGGTACAACTTTGAATAAAGAAGGTACGGAGTGTGTTGGTGGTGGTGCAGTTACTGATGAGGTAAAATGTCCAAACAATAAGCCGCCTAAAAATGGTAAGTGTGAGAAAAATAGAAGTTGGTTGATTCCTCTAGGTATCGGTGTACTTGCATTGGGTGCTCTATGGTGGATTACTTCTAGTAAGAAAAAGAAAAATAACAATAATACATATGTTCCGCCAGTAGGTCCAACGGATCCTACGACGCCGACGAATCCGGTTGATCCAGTGACTCCGGTTGAGCCGTCTCCTTGTCCTGCTCCGAATGTATATATCAACGGTAAGTGTACGTCGGTTGTTGTATACGGCGGTGAAGGTGGAACAACGGTAGATGACGTTAACAGAGGTGGCGGAGTTCGCTCTGCGACAGGTGTTCGTTAGAGATGTCATTGTTCTCTGGAAATACAGAAATTAACGAAAAGCAGCGGGCTCCTCTGAAAAGAGAAGCCCCTGTTCCATTTCAGAGACCTTCTAAAATTAAAAAAAATCAGGATTTAATTGAAGATCGTCACTTGGAATTCGTAGAAAATACGGGTTTTGCAGGTGGTCCAAATCGTCGCTCAGGATATAAGTTGGCTCTTTGGAGTTTTTATGCCTCTTGTGTTGATGCTTTGGTTGCTATTTCTTTGACTTTGATTTTTGTGGCTTTCGCTTCTTATTTCAGTAAAAAATTTTTTTCTTATAATGTTTTTCCAAAAGACTATGCGTCTTTGTTGCCATTATTGGCTCAAATATCTGTGGGAATATATTGGATTTATTCTATTGTTGTTCGAGTGTTTATAGGTTGCACACTGGGAGAGAACTCTTGTGATTTGAGACTAGGGCAACCCAGTCAAAGAATTCAAGCTAATTATGCTCTAAAGGTTGCGCTAAGATCTTCTTTAAATTTATTTTCTGGGATTGTTGTATTGCCTTTGTTGTCTCTTCTTTTTAAGACAGATATTGCTGGGAAAATATCTGGCCTAAAGTTAATTTCTCTTAAATAAAGCTAAAACTTCATAATGTTTACTCTGTGGGAATTGGTCTACGATATAGATATCTTGGATTTGGTAATCTGCAATGTTCAGCTTTTCAGCATCGATAGCAAATGATTCAGGAAAACAAGACATATAGATAAAATACTCGGGACGTTGTTCTTTTGGAAGAGTAAATAACGGACTCAAGAAGTTCTGCAATCCTGATCTGGGTGGATTTGCTAGAACTAAGTCATAGTCTTTAAAGTTTTCGGTCAGTTTTTTTTGAAAATCACCGCGATGAATTGCTACTTTGTTAGATAGTTCCTTAGGTAATCGCTCAAGACTTTTTCTAAAGCCTTCCAGTGCTAATTCGTCGACTTCACAAGCAGTTAATGACTGAGCTTTAGCTAAGGCTGGAAAACTCAGATTTCCAATTCCAGATCCAAACTCTAAAACACGGGCATGATTAATTTTTGAAACCCATGTTTGTATGATATCACCAAGAATCTGATTGGCCTGTAAGCTGGGTTGGGTGAAACTTGCGACTTGACAGTGAAGGTCAATAATTCTGTCTCCACAGGTTGTTTGGAACCAAACATGATGTTCAGGGTCTCTAAGTTTTAAAACTCCATCTATAAGATGAGGCACTTTTCTGCGTTGACCGATTTCGATAAAACAAATTTTTTGTAAATCGAGGATGATGTTTTTTTCATCAAGTAGCATTTTAATATCTGTATTCGCGGCATCTATCCAGAGGCCTTTATCTCCATTTTGATTTACTCTCAATCTGAAAGATGCTTTTGTGAGGGGCCATTTAATTTTTCTAAATTCGGTGAGCCAATTCTGAAGAGAGGGGCTTAGTTGTTGACAGATAGGAATGTCGATAATTTGTTTTGAATCCCTTGAAAAAAGACCCAAATGGTCATCTATCAAAGTGAAATCTAGGCGATCTCTTAATGAATTTGTTCCTGCACTTGCGAACTGAATGCTAGGGTGATTTATATTTTTATTTTTTAGAATCATCTGAAGATCCGCTACTTTTATAGAAGCTTGGTCTGTATAGCTTTTTCCAATATAGTCACAACCACCGCATGATGAAGCATGCGGGCAGGAAATGGTTTCTTGTAAAAAATCAGTGGTTCTAAAAAAAAGACTCATTTAGTTTCCAGCAGCAGCACACATAACTTTAGCTCGAATGGAATACATTTCCGAGGCACAGTTGAATCCAGATCCAGTCAGGGGATTGACTTTGTAGATAAGAGCTTTGTTATTAAGTTGTTCAGAAGATAGTTTATTCAAAGCAGATATTCTTTCTTTGGCTTTATATGAAACCATTGGTTTTACCTGAGCGTGAGTGTCTGTCAATGGTATTACTTCGTAGGCATTGATTTCGACCTTTTGAGTAAAGGGATTTCTTTCTAAATAAAGACGAGCAAACATACCCCAGTCTGCATTGACATTAAGTCTCTTTGTAATATCAGCAGATCCTAGCATGACATAGTTACCAAGACTGTAAAAAATAGCTTGATCGTTTGAATAACCACCTGTCGCACGAATAACGTGGGGGTGGTGTCCAATGATTAAGTTGACTCCACCTTTAGAGAGAGCCATTTCATAACGTTTTTTTTGTCCGGCATCTAAATAAACTTGAGACTCTGTTCCGTAATGAATGGATAAAATTTTAAAATCTGCATCTGATTTTTTAAAATTTTCTATTAAAGTTAGAAAATCTTTATCATCTCTCATAAAAAGAATTCCCATTTTAGAAGATGTTGCTCTAAATTTAGGGTCGCCAATACTTGCTGTTGCAAAAGCAAATTTAATATCATTTTTAATAAACTCAACAGGCCTTAAAAGTTCTGCTCTGTAGTTGATTCCATTGTGGATCATGTCTGGGTATTCTTGCTGTAAAAGACCAATTTCTTCGAAAGTTCTATTGATTCCTGCTTGGCCATAATCGTAGGTGTGATTGTTGGCTAAATTAAAAAGATTAAAACCAATATCTAAAAGGTTTCTAACCGCATTTGGATGACTTTTAAAAGCAAATTTTTTGTCTTGATCAGAAAGATCGTTTTTTGAGGAAACTACTGTTTCGATATTTCCAAAATTAAGATCTCCGTTGATAAGCGTTTTAAGCTCTCTGGTGTAATAAGAAAAAGGAGTTGGATTCCTTCCTAAAGCGACTCCAGTTGAGTTAACGGCATGTCGATTCTTGTTAAAATTGATATCACCACCCATGGTTAAGACCACATCTGCTTTTGCTGAAATGCTCGTTAAAAGGCCACATGCTAAAGTAATAGCTTTCAGACGGTTTAAAGTAGATGAATAGCAAAATTTATTCATATAAACGACTCCGGTCATTAGGTGATAAATATATGTATGATTTAAAGATGTTCAAAGTCTATGCCCTGTCGATGGTATGGGGATGTAAATAGTGGGGCAAATAAAGCCTAGGGTGCTGTTTAAAAAGAAGACAGTGACAAACTTTGACAGCTATTTCTAAAAACTATAGGATTTTTGAATGGGCAAAAAAATAATTTGTTTAATTGTGATGCTGACGTTTTTTTTAGGCAGCTGTCGTAGTCAGCAGAGGGGTTTTGAAAAATCCACAGAGATAAACAAATTAGAGGACTTGTCTCTGTATGTAGATAGTAATGGTCATGAAGAAAATCGTTTACATCTAGATTTAGATAGAACTTCTTTTGATAATAATATTTCTGATAAAGACATAAAAAAATGGATTGATTATTTGACTCAGGAAAAAATGTCAGGACGTCGAGCAGGCAGTATCGATGAGGAGTTGATGCTTCGAACTGTCGAAAAATCTTTTGATGAATGGGGATTAGAACCTGCTTTTAAAAAAGGATATCGTCATCAGTTTAGCTTTGTCGATCAAATTGAAATTGGAAAAAGTAACTCATTGATATTTAAAAATAAAAAAAGTGGCTCTTTTTTTCCAACCAATAAAAAACTTGTGATTTCTAAAGACTATGAGCCCTATGTTTTTTCAAAAAATAGCAATGTTGCCTTGAGTAACATAACTTTTGCTGGTTACGGAATTTCTGCTCCATCGATGGGCAATAGACCTCGCTATAATTCGTATGAAACCATTGATGTAAAAAATAAGTGGGTTTTGTTGTTAGATGGTGTTCCTGAAAAAATGAGTTCTGATCTTAGAGAACAATTGCTGCCATATGCGCGAATTGAGCACAAGGCGCTTATGGCATCCAAAAGGGGTGCATTGGGTTTGTTGTTAATTGGAGTAACGGATCAGGTGGATTTAATTCGTCATAGTAAAAATCTGCAAGGTGTGGCGTTGCCTTTGCCGGTGGTGGTTCTTAGTAAGAAATTAGCTGAAAATATATTTGCAGAAGAGGGTCTAAGTTTTTCGGCTCTTGAAAAAAAAATGATATCAGGTGACGAAGTTATTTCTTTCGATTTTTCTGAGCTCCAAGCTCAAGCCGATGTTGAGTTGATTCCTCGAATTAAAAAAGCTTTTAATGTTGTTGGAAAAATTAAAGGTATTCATTCTCGGGCTCCGGCTCTTATTGTTGGGGCGCATGGGGATCATTTGGGGAAAGATGAAAAAGGGCGACCTTTTGTGGGAGCTGATGACAATGCTTCTGGCGTTTCCGCTGTGATGGAATTGGCTCAGGACTTGTCTCAAATTCAAAAAAAACAGCCAAAAAGTTTTCAGAAAGATATTTATTTTGCAATTTGGTCGGCCGAAGAATTGGGCAATTTAGGATCAGCTGAATTTGTTAGAGATTCCGATATAAATTTTTCGGCGGCTCTTAATTTTGATATGATTGGCAGATATCGTGGGTCTTTATTTGTCCAAGGCGTAGCCTCTGCA
>JBHIVS010000025.1:0-15772 GCA_041987885.1 Pseudobdellovibrionaceae bacterium
TTCGTCCAAGTCGCTTCAATTAAAACTGTAAAATAAGTCTCTAGTCCTTTACGCAGCCAACTTCTGTTGGGCCACAAAAAAGCATTCTTGGCAGTTTGTTGAGAAATAGTACTTGCGCCCTTTTTTTTGCCCTTATGAGTTTTGTTATATTCATAGGCTTTACGAATGGCTTTAAAATCAAAACCATAATGATCATAAAAATTATAATCTTCGGCTTTTAAAACAGCCTGTTGAACGTTCGGAGAAATTTCTTCTAAAGGAACCCAGTCTTTGTCGATCCATATCAATTTATCAGATCCAATCGACTGCACTGTGCGAATAACCATCAGGGGCGTTAACGGTACTGGCACCCAACCATAGAGTAAAACAATCCCTAAACTGCCCACAAAAAGCAACAGCAGAAGCCTGCTAATAAATTTAACTATTGCCAACCACGGAAACAGTACGCGCATAATATCCTTTGAGGACAACCCCAAAACTCCGGAATGAAAACAATCATTTACTCGAAACTACCCTTGAACTCAATCTAGCATATTTTAAACACGATTTTTAGATGTAAAGAATGTAAAATTGTAGTAGATATGTGGTTTTAAAGCACAGGAGCATACCCTATGTCTGACCATAAAAACAAAGCCCTCGCCGTCCGTAAAGCTCTCTGGGACTTCCAGAAAGAACTTTTAAGTACCATGAAACAACAATACGACATCGAAATGGGTTATGAGTCCAATCCAACGGAATGGTTCAGGGTTTTAACAGGTTCTGAGCGTTTTAACTGGCTTAGAGAACTTACATCCCTTATGGCAGATCTGGATATTTTAACAGAACTTGAAGCCGTCGAAGAACTTCAGACTAAAATTGTCAAAGCAGAAATTGAACGCCTTTTATACAATGAAGACGTTAGCCAATCCTTCACAAAAAACATCCGTCCATTACTGATGAACGGCCCTGCTCTTTTGCCTTTATATACTCTGTTAAAAGCAAATCTCAAAAAGATCGAGGCCCATCAAATTTCATCAGAGGCAGCCCTCGATGAAAGAAAAAAATGGCAACAAGAACATCAGGAACAAAGCCGCAAACGTCGCATGTAGTTTACATTTTGTCGGCTTCTTGGATGGCAGCCATAAAATTATCGGGGCTTTGGGCTCCGTTAATGGCTAAGGTTCTGTTTATTACTACGAACGGGACTGACGAAACTCCCATGGAGTAAACTGTTCCAATTAAGTCATTCACCTCTACGATGCCTTCGTCTGAATCTAAAAACTCAATGAGTTCTGACTCATCGATACCAGCGTCCATTCCTATTCGTAGCAGATAGCCTTGATTCGAAAGATCGGCACCTTCGGTGAAGTAGTGATAAAACAAAGAATCGACAACTTCTTTTTGGAGGCCAAATCGATGGGCAAAATAAATCAACCGATGACACTGATATGTATTAATGTGCTTTTTTATAGATTCAAAATTTAGTTGAATGCCAGCTTCTAACCCCAAAGCTTTCACTCGAGCTTCGGCTTCGCTAAAGCGAGAAAGACTCCCGAATTTCCCTAACATATATTGATGACGATCGATTCCTTGCTCTGGAGTATTTGGATCTAATTGAAAAGGTAGATATTCAACTTCAAATTGGAATTGCTCTCCTAAAAGCTCCATAGCCCTATAAAGATTTTCCTTACCTACGAAACACCATGGGCAAACGACATCTAAGACAATTTCTACACGCATTTTCTTTTTCATATCTTACCTCAATAAGAGTATAGTGCCGGAATGAGCTTTCGCCAACACCTCGTCGATGTTTTAAAGATTAACCCAGCCCCTTCTCCTTATCCGAGAATGATTGTGTGTATTTTCTCATCAACTTTGCCATTGCTCATGGGTTATTGGACAAACACTATGCCATTTGCCATATTCGGTGGGCTAACTGGTTTTTTATTAGTTCTAAATGATCATATGGGCGCCTTAGGGCATCGACTTTGGACTTTGACTTTAACATGGCTGATTATGCTTGGAGGCTTGGCCTTAGGAATTCTCACCCAAAACAATCTACCACTTCAGCTAATTTTTCTTTCTCTGATGGTTTATTTCATTGGGCTTATGGGGGGAGGCAAGGGGGCCGAACTAGAACGAGCCGCTCTTTTTGGATGTTTTCAATTTCTTGCTGGCTGTAACAATTTACATTTACAAGAATATCTAGGCCCTACGCTTGGATATTCTTTTTTGGGCTATGCCTGTGTAGTGGTGATTTTATCTTTGTTTGTCTTTTTAAGACGTCATAATCCCAACACACACGCCAGTCTACGCAGCACTTTTAAATCTGCTATTTTCACATCTCGTGAAGGTTACCTTTTTGCCTTTTTCTACACTTTGACTATTGCGATTAGTTTTTTATTTATTGAAAAGCAAAATTTAGATCATGGTTATTGGGCTGTGGGTACGGTCCTTATTATTATGCGACCCGAAGTCAAAAATACGATCTATCGTGCAATCCAAAGGCTATTAGGCACCATCTTGGGGGTTTTCTGTGCCAATTTCTTCGTAATGCAAATAGATCATCCTCTACAGGCAATTACACTAGTGGGTTTATTGGCTTTTTTAGGTCCTTGGGCTTTACTCAGAAGTTATTGGCTGGGATCATTTGTTGTCACGGCAATGATATTGCTTATGATAGATCTGCCTTTTATACACCTCCACAACTACGATATTAATTTTGTACGTTTAACTTCAACTATCGTAGGTTGTGGATTTGCATTGATTGGCGTTCTTTGTACTTTAATCTGTTTTGCCGTTTTAGGAAAAACTAAGATTTTTTCAAAGGGCCGTAATACTTTGGATTGATTAAATTCTCTGCAGAGAAAATTTCATCAAGTTGAGCTTGAGTTACAACACCCATTTCAAGGGCTACCTCAGAAACATTTCTGCCTGTTTTCGCGCAGATTTTTCCGATCTCATCACCCTTGTCATGGCCAATAATAGGATCAAGATAAGTCACGATACCAATGCTGTTTAAAACATAATCACGACAACGATCTTCATTGGCAGTAATTCCTACAACACATTTTTCACGCAAAGTGTGGGCTGCATTTTTTAACAATTCCAAAGACTCAAATAAACTTGAAGCAATCACGGGCTCCATTACATTTAATTGCAACTGACCAGCCTCGGCTGCCAGTGTGATAGTTAAATCATTGCCCATAATTTTATAACAAACTTGATTTACAACCTCTGGAATCACCGGATTTACTTTTGCCGGCATGATCGAAGAGCCCGCCTGTTTTTCAGGAAGATTAATTTCCTTTAAGCCCGTACGTGGTCCTGAACTTAATAAACGCAGATCATTGCAAATTTTTGAAAGCTTCACAGCTGTACGCTTTAAAGTACTAGCTATAATAACGTAGGCACCACAATCACTAGTGGCTTCGATATAATCTTCAGACTTTACGAAAGGATGCCCTGAAACTTCAGAGAGCTTTTGAACAGCAATATCAGCGTATCCCTCAGGAGTATTCACACCTGTTCCAATAGCAGTCGCCCCTAAGTTTACTTCTAATAAAAATGCCTGAACCTGACGAATTAATTTTACGTCTTCTTTGAGCAAAGTAGAAAAAGCATGAAACTCCTGACCTAAAGACATCGGAACGGCGTCTTGTAGTTGAGTTCTACCCATTTTCAAAACATGTTTAAATTCTTGGCTTTTAACAGCAAAAGCTTTGCTTAAATCAGAGATTGCATCAATCACACTATCTAAAGCTTCATAAACAGAAACTCTAAATGCCGTCGGATAAGCATCGTTAGTTGATTGGCATTTGTTCGCATGATCATTAGGGTTGATAACAGCATATGTTCCCTTTGCCAAACCACGAATTTCTAGGGCGATATTAGAGATCACTTCGTTCGCATTCATATTGATCGAAGTTCCTGCTCCCCCTTGGAACACATCCGAAGGAAACTGATTTGACCATTTACGAGGATTTTCAAGAATACGATCACAAGCTTGAATTAAAGAATCTGCAATATCATCAGGAACCGTTCCCAATTCCTTATTTGCCAATGCACAGGCCTTTTTAACCAAAGCCAAGCCTCTGACAAAGTAACTATTATCGCCGACCTGTTGGCCAGAAATTTTGAAATTTTCTACGGCACGAAGAGTATGAATGCCATAATAAGCATCTGATGGAACTTGCTTCTCTCCGAGTAGATCTTTTTCAACACGATAAGACACCACTTACCCCCTGATAAATCTGGAATGGCCACAGATTCTCACTCAGAAGGGTGAACTGGCAAGCAAGATTCTAGTTTATGGCGTAATCAATAGGAACCGTGATACTCCACGTAGTTTTTCTGATTTCATGGGGGAATGGTTTTTCTTTGCTGATACTTCGAACCAAAGCATCAGCCGCTTTGTTCAGAGTCTCGTAAGAAGCTTTCTCTAAAACTTCGCTCTCGATCACCGAACCATCTTTGGCCAAGGTAAAGCGCATCAAAACACGGCCCGTATGCCCCATTCTTTGAGCCATAGCTGGATAGGTCTTACGACGCTCTAAAAGCTTCTTAATTTCATACAAATATCTGTCCTCAGGAGTTACCTCCTGACCATTAGCAACACCCTCGCGACCCGCTACAGCGCCTTTGACCGCATTTGAAGAATTCGCTTGAGCAACTTGTCTTTGGACTTTTTTTCTAGGTTTACTTTCTAAAGCAATATCCTCTGAGTCGTCGAAAGTGCTAGTTTTAGAAATGGCAGCTTGAGGTTCAGAAACCTCCACAGATGAAGCTTCTCCATACATCAACTCGACACCAAGAGGCTCTGGGGAAACTTCAGAAGAATTCCAAGCGTAAGTCGCCGCAGCAAGAAAACCTGCATGCAGAAAAATAGACGCCAAGACTGAGAATTTTAGATCAAATCTCATATACCCCAATTCGAGCTTATAGAAGCTAATTCCTATATAGTTTCCCGAGCTGAAAAACTCAACTGGCCAGATACAATATGTTTTCAAATGAAAATAAAAGGCCTTTGAGAAATCCTATTGAAAATGAAATGAAAAATAGACAGGGGGACCCTGTGTACTTTACATATGCCTCTAACATGAGCAGCGTAAATTCATATTTCACTTTTAACTATTCTCAGCCTTCAGAATACCGTTTTTCCCACGATTCTGTTTTCTTGGCTCGTGAGATTTTTGAGGAATTAAAAAACAAAAATGAGTTTAAAAACTCTTTGCAAATTTTAGATCTGTGCTCTGGCTGCGGAGTCATCGGACTTGATTTTGTTTTTCATATTCTTAAAGAACAAACAAGTGACCTCAACACCCTAGTTTCACTTGAGGTCGATTTTCTAGAGATTCAAGATGTCTATCGTCCCCACTTTGAAAAAAATGTGGAGTCCCTTGGATCGTTATTTTCACTTTCAAAAACAAAACTGTCTTTTTTAAATACCAATTATGAAAATTTGCAAACTGCGTACTTTGCAAAAAAATACGATTTGATCCTGTCAAATCCTCCGTACTTTATGCCTGGACAGGGAAAAATGTCCCCTTCAGAATTTAAAAATAGATGTCGCTTTTTCTTAGATTCAGACTTAAAAAATTTAATTCAAGGAATTGAAAATTCACTGGCCAAAAATGGAAAGGCTTATCTTCTTTTACGAGATCTAAGCGCTCATGGTTTTGATCAAATGGCAGAGGCCAAAAAATATTTATCCCCAAACAGGACCATAACAGAATTCTCTGTAATTCGTGGAACTCCAGTTGTCCTGATTCAATAAAAAAACCCACTTTAAAAGTGGGTTTTTATTTTTAAACGTAGATACCACGTTTAATTTTTTCCAAGATAATTTTCTCAGTTTTAATCGGATCTTTAGGATCCACAGAAAAGAAAGACTGCTGTTCACAACGAATCTTTTCTTTGATCAACCATCTTAATATATCTGCCAAATTTTTATTCTTTTTGTCAGCAAAGAACGGATCCATTTCCAAAGCATCTTTGGCCTTTTTCAAAGCACGAGCTTCCGCCGGATCAGATTCTTTTACTTTATAATGAGGCAGATCATATTTCTTAACATCTTCAGGCAAAACCCCTAGGAATTTTACATTTGGAGCAGAGAAATCTGCATTTCTAATAAGAGATGCCGCTGAACCTGCTTTTAATGTACGGAAAATATTTTGCATGGTGTACGCATCTAGATCTCCGAAGAAATACATTGGCACGTCCAACTGATCTTGAATCAACTTTGCCCAACCACGTACACCATTTGATGGAACCCCTTGAGCACCCATCACGATACAGTTGTTACGTTTAGTGAAACCCATTGAAACCAACGTATTCGCAGTACCCTCTGACTCTACGATCAAGCAGAAATCAATTTTCTTTTTCGCTTTAAGCTTCAAAGACTGAGGTTTATTTTTTGGCTGGAATGGAGATGTCCCTAGAGTCGATAAATCGATAATCGCTTTATCACCATCTTGAAGAGTCTCTGTCACAATAAGTTGCTGAGAATACGTCTGTCCACCACGATCATTGGCAAAACAGTTCAATTCTTCACGATAAACTTCCAGCATATCACCGATGAAATCGATAATTGAATCTGATTCAGACTGATCATCGAAATCCAACGGCTTTAAAGATTTATTACCTTTGATCAAACCTTTACACATGTAATAAAGCTCACGCTTCGTATTTACAGATCCGATTTCAAGATTTCTTAATAAAATTTCAAGAACGAACACAACACGGGCAAGTTTTTGTACGGAAGAAACATTTAACTCGGTACGTACAACTTTATCCCCTGGAGTTAAATAACCCACCTTAGAATTATAAAGTGAATTATCAAGTGAAGTTTTAACAGCCTCCAAAACAGGTCTTTTAGAGTTCTCTAAATCTTTTAGCATTCTTTCAGCTAAGATTTTCGCCTCTTTTGGAATATCAATTTTTAATTCTCTAATACTAGCAAACTTAGCCATTAGGATTTTTTCCCTGTAGTTTTCTTAGCAGTCGTTGTTGTCGTTTTCGCAGTTGTTGTTTTTGCTGTCGTAGTAGTGTTTTTTTTCGTCCCTTGAGACTCTTCAGCATCACCACCAAAATCAACATCCTCGTCCTCTAGATCGATATCATCATGATCGATACCCATCTTCTTCTCTTTGCGTTTTTGCTCAAGAAGTTTAGATTCCGCAGCTTCTAAATCAGCCATTGCCTCTTCAGACTCACGACCCAATAATTTTTTAAGACCTTCTTCAGCCTTTTTCTTTCTAGATTCAGGAGCTCCTAAAATACGAGCTAAACCTTCAACCAAAATCGGACCAAATTGCTCGATATGAGCTAATTTTCTCTCAAGATCAGCTTCTTTCACTTCTTTTTTGATATGACGAGAAAGCTTTTGACCCGCTTGAATTAGTGCCAAACGAATCTCTGCAACCAATTCATCAGAGGCATCAATAGTCTCTTTCGAAGCATTTTTAAACTTGATGAACGGAGAAACAATTGAAACCGCAAAGATATAAGGACCATTTGGCAGACTGTCTTTAGACTGTTGCAGTCCATACGATTTCCAATTTACAGATTCAATCGCCCATGTGATCGCACAACCTGATTTATCAAATTGCAAAGGAACACGATTGGCAAAACGCAATAATGTAACTGGGGTATCCGATGTCTGATTTCTATCCTTAAAACGAGCCAAAGCAACTTCAACTACCACGGGTTTAAAATCACAAATAGTCGGCTTACGAGTCACAACTGCAAAAAAGTCGATCTCTCCAAGACGAGTGATAGACTTTGAAAGTGATTCCTCGCCTACAGTCAAAACTGATTTCGTCGAAGGAGCCATCAGATCTGTATTTTGAATAGCTGCAAAAACCTTTTTAAACTCTTCGTCTGAAATAGACGTGATCGGTTTTTCTAAAAGATTTTTTGGAAGACCTTTTTTTGTAAAGTCAGAGATAGATGCATCAGAAATTCTTGAAAAACCTGTTTTCAAAAACTTAGACAACGATGTTTTTCCAAACAAAGTTGCGTGGGTAATAAACTCACCCAATTTAAACGTATGAGGATGAGGCAATGTTGCCTCTGGAATTTTTGGAATTTCATTACTCACACGAGTCACTGTCACATAGTCAGCATCATTAAACTTATAAGTAATAGTCATATGAGGATTCACAAGAATTGTACCCTCGATATAAGTCAAAAGACCGCCATCACCATTTAATTGAATACGACCATCAGAAATAAACTCTACACGAGTTCCATGTTCACGATCCCAATCATGGGTTTCTTTGTTTTTAACAATACCCATATTGGTTTTAATATCGACGTCAATTTGTGCTGAAACAGCTTTACGCATTTTTTTAGTTTTAGAAGTAACATTTGCTCCACGAGCATTCGTCATCTGCGCCCAAGTTGTCGCCGCAGAAATACCGATACCTTGTTGACCACGAGAACACTGCCCACGGCCAAATTTAGAAGAAGCTAAATACTCTCCATAAACCTTCGAAAGGTCTTCGGTTTCAATCCCTGGACCGTTATCTTCAACCACAATTCGTACTAGATCCGTATTCTTTGTGGACCCAGTACCTACCTTACTTACTTCAATCATCAAATCAGGTAAAATACCGGCTTGTTCACAAGCATCCAAAGAGTTATCAACCGCCTCTTTGAGAGTTGTTAACACGGCTTTTAGAGGAGATGAAAACCCTACCTGTTGAAGATTTTTAGCAAAATATTCAGCTGTACTACTTTTGGTAATTTTGCTCACTGTCGCTAATCCTTACGATGTATCTAAATTATTGAATGACTTTCATAGGTTAAGACGAACGCAGGGGGTCAATGCAAGACTTTAGACTTATTTTGCGCTGAGTCGTTATTTTTGAAGGATATTCGCCATTTAAAAAAGCACCCCCAAAAGACACTAAAAAGTGGGGTTTTTAGGCACTTCTAGACCCCAAAAAATAGGTCAAAAAGCCTCTTTTTTATTCGTTTTCAGATTCTGATTCAGAAAGGTTTTCAGAGGAGGACGGCGCGTTTTCGGCTTCTGTTTTTTTCAAATCCTCTAAGGCCATTTCAGCCCGAGTTTTATAGCCTTTTTTACTGTTGCAGTCCTTACAGGAAGGAACACAGTTATTTTTAGTGGACTTCCCACCTCGAGCGATAGGAATTAGATGGTCCATGGTTAAATCTGTAGGTTTAAACCGCCCCCCACAATGATAACAAGTTCCTTTACCAAGCTCTTGCTTCCACCACTGACTTAAACGAAGCTCGCGAGCTTTCGCTTTTTCACGTTTTTGATGTTCCGGCGGAGCCGCAGTAAAAAAAATGTCCATAAACGGATCTATACTCCAAGTCCCATTTTAAAACAATCATCCCTGCAAAAACTCCTCATTCTTGCAATCCCTCTCGTCAAGCACCCTAACTAGACCCGTACCTCCGTTAACAAAACGTCTTTTTTTTCCGATATCTCGGTGTATTAATAAATTTATCAGGAGAACACAATGTCTGTGAAAACCTTTAAAAAAGGGGAAGCTCTTTATAAAGAAGGCGACAAAATCACCTCCGTCTATCTGATCCAATCAGGTTCAGTAAGCCAATGTCTTATCAAAGGCAAAAAAACGGTGGAGTTATTTCAACTTGGCAGCTCTCAACTTCTTGGAGATCAAATCCTAACGGGACAGACTACACATACGAGCTCTGCAATTGCTACCGCCGAAACGAAAGCTTTAGAAATTCCTATCGAAACTCTAAAACAAACTTTTGATGGTTCTCCGCAAATGGTTCGTCTCATGATCAAATCCCTAGCGGATCGTATGAGACAGGCCTTCACTGAAATTCGCTCGAATAGACTCGAAAAAGATTCCTCCCCTTGTCCTGAAGATCAAGTTGCAAAGATTTTCGGAACGCTTTTTCACACAGCCAATCACAAAGGAAACAAAACTGTACTACCAGGCCGAGTGGTCATCGAGTGGATGCTTTTTAAACAATATGCCCAACGAGTTTTCTCGGAGTCTCCAAAAAGACTCGAGCAAGCCGTGAACATCCTAGTAAAGCTTAAACTTGCTTTCTTTGAAATGGGCAAAGACCCTACAAATCCCGATGGCCCCGAAGAAATTCAAAAAGTCCATTTTTTAGATTTATCATTAATCGAAAGTTTTTTTGAATTCTATCAGTACTACTATTTTAAAGGTGGAAAAACCGAACTTCTAAAAGTCGATGAGCTTTGCTTTAACCTGCTCTCTGGAATTGTAAAATTATCAGAAGAAAAAGAAGCCGATCGCTTTGGCATTACAGGTCTAGACTTTACGGTTTTTACAGAATACTGCAAAGAAGAACTCGGTCTTAATTTAAATAATGACCACTTCACTCGCCTTGAAGCTAAGGGTGTTTTAATGAAAAGAAAAACATCCCCTGAAGGCGTAATTTTACAATTTGAATTCAAAGAATTTTTATCCATTTTACAAAGCTGGAAAATGCTACGTGAAATTGAAAAATGGAATGAAAAAGGTTTTGTCGATATCAATGAAAAAGAAGTTAAAGCAAAAAAAGCACCCACAGGTTTATCATGCCCAGAATGTTCAGCTTCTCTGCAAGCAGGAGCCAAGTTCTGTCATGAATGTGGTCACAAAATAACATTGGCGGCATAGATGGCAGCATCACTTATAGTTTTTAAACACATCAGCGATATGACCCAACTTCAGCATCTTTTTTCCGAGCTCGTACAAAGCCACGGGATTATTTACATAAAAGAGAGCGATCAAGTCGTCATGCAATTAAAAGCACATTCCTTCGATGGCTTTACACTAACCTGCAACTACGACAATCTTCATCCAATGCACCAAACTTTTAATAAAGGTTACAATGCGAATTTTTATATCGGCAGTGACACCTACTATTTTGAAGCTTCCGGTTCCTATGAAGGTGAGTTTCTAAAGTTAGAAATAAAGCATCTTTTCTTTCTACAAAAAAGAAAACATGTTCGTTATGAAGTTCCTGAACAGGATGAATTTCATTTCCAACTAGAACAGAACTCTGGACCAACGAGCTTTAAAATTAAAGATCTATCGACACAGGGTTTGAGATTAAGCTCTAATTCGCCCCCCCTGACTCTTAACTTAGGAGACCAGGTTAAAGGTCACTTAAACTACAATGGTGTCACCGTGCCCACTCAGGCACGTGTAAAATCAATTCAACAACAGGGCAACAGCTGGACTGTAGGAATTGAGTTCGTAGGTTTAGAAAACATCACCGAACTTTTTCTGATTGATCGAATCAGTGATTTTCAAAGACGTGCTTTCTTGAAAAAAAATGCCGCTTAAGAAGCGGCATTTTTTTTATTTTTTTGCTGGCTCTGCAGGCGCCTCTGGAGTTTGTATAGCTAAATCCCCATTCGGATAAAGCAGCTTATTTTCCCAAAGTCCTTCATTAAAATACTGTCTATGAGCCTTCAACTTCGTAATTAAACCTTCTTTAATAACTGCATGTTCAGGGTCATTAAGTTCATTTTGCATTTTCCAATCGTTCGCAGCAAATAACTTAAACTCTTCGCCACCCTTCATCCAAGTCAGTACATAGTCCTTAGAGAATAAAATATAACGACCACTAATAAAAACAAAACCAACCTTATCCCCTGGAACGAATACTGAACTAGTTAGGTAATTTTTTTCCTTTGGGACAATACCTAAAAAATCCATTACTGAAGGCATAATATCGATTTGTTCTACAACCATATCTGTATTCACAACTGGAAATTGATATTGAGGATGATAAAAAATTAAAGGAATACGATAGTTGCCTTGGTCATTCTGATAAGCAGGACGATAATGCAAGGACGTGTGATCCGCAGTAATTACAAATAACGTATCCTTAAACCAAGGTTGTTTCTCCGCTTCTTCGAAAAACTTTTGAACCGCAAAATCAGAATATTCTACGGCATTCAACATTGGCATCGACCCTTTGTTGAATCTGTCTTTATACTGATCTGGAATTTTAAACGGATGGTGCGACGACAAAGTAAACACGGCACTTAAAAAAGGCGCCTTTTGCTTAGTTAATTCCCCTGCCATCCAAGGCAAGAAAATACCGTCCCAAACTCCCCAGTGGCCATCATGATCCTTTGGATTTGGATACTCTTTAAAACCATAATATTTTTCAAAGCCAGCCCATGGAGTAAATGAGTCAAAGTGCATAGTGCCATTATCACCACCATGAAAAAAGCTCGTCGAATAACCTAGTTCTTTAACTGCAGTTCCCAAGGCAACCAATTTATTACCCGTATACTGCGAAGACACAAAAGGTTTATCCATCAATGACGGGACCCCAGAAAGAGCGGCGATAACCCCTTCAATAGAACGTCTTCCATTTGCATAGGCATTTTTAAAGGACAAACTCTTGGATTTCAAACTGTCAATAAAGGGAGTAAAGGAATGTCCTGTTTCATTTGGACCAATATATTCTTCACCAAAACTTTCCAAAATAATAATCACGACATTTTGAGGCGTTTGAGGTCGTGTCCCCTCCAGAACTGATCCCTTATAATTTCCATCCATCTGACTCAACATTTGTTGACGGTCTTCAAAATAGACAACTTTTTCAATCGTAGAAACGGTGAAGCTTTTTAGGAATGTAAAAGAAGAGTTCAAAATGGAGTTATTCAAAATAGCTTCGTCAAAAATATTTGCCATGACGAATGTCAAAGGGCGAGACTGAAAGCCTCCACGCACTCCAATCGCCACGCCAAACACCATAAAAAATGCAGCCGCGGCAAATCTACGATAATACCGTTTCGTCAAAATCGGGGAATAAAACTTCCACTGATCTTGAGAATAAGTTTTAAAGATAATTTTATAGGCCCAATAGAAAAATACCAAAACCAAAAGGCTATTTAAAATCATTAAATGCCAGTAGGTCATCAAGAAAGCAGACGCTTTTCCAGGAATTTCGCTCAGTAAAAACATCGTATCTAAAGTAAAACGACGCCCTACAAAGTTGATTAATTCTGTGTCCCCTAAGTTAAGAATAAATAGCGGCACCTGCGTGGCCATGAAAAATACAAATATTGTAACCTTCCAAAGCCCCTCAAAGCGCTGCCCCCAAGGAATCAAAGAAATCAGGACCACAGGAGCGATCAACATAGACGTCGAAGTCGCATCAAATCTAGCCCCAGCAAAAAAGGCCACTAGAATATGAGAAAAAGGTAAATCCTTAAACTGAGCCCAATTCCAAATCACAAACTCAAGACGAGCCAAGAAATACATGAAAAGGCAGAGGAAAAAGAGAGAAATAATTTTAATAAAGCGTCTATTTGGTCCAAACATGGGGGCGATCCTACACTGGCAAAGTGCGTTATTCAACAATTCAAATTCCAGCCTTTACGCAGTTCCTCCCATTTGCTAACTTGGGCGCCATGACAGCAGAACAAATGACCGAAAGATTGAAGCAAAACTACCCAGACTCAACTATTGAAGTCTATGATCTTACTGGAACACAAGATCACTGGGAAGTTTCCGTAGAAAGTTCCGTTTTCGCAGGTATGACTCGCATTAAACAACATCAACATGTGATGGGTTGTTTTGCTCCTGAACTTAAAACCGGCGAAGTTCATGCACTTTCGATTAAAACAAAAATTAAAACTTAAAAACAAATTTTAAAGAGGATTAAAAATGTCTTCCACTCACGAAAAAATTGATAAAATCGTAAAGTCTAACAAAATCGTTCTTTTCATGAAAGGAACTCAACAATTCCCAATGTGTGGTTTCTCTGCACGTGCATGTGCGATTCTTCAAGATATGGGCGTTGAGTTTTTTGATGTAAATGTCCTTGATGATGAAGAAATCAGAGCAGGAATCAAAGACTATGGCAACTGGCCTACAATTCCTCAGCTTTATATCAACAACGAACTTGTTGGTGGCAGCGATATCATGATGGAGATGTACCAATCAGGTGAGCTGCAAGAGTTACTAAAGTAAAATGAGATGCAATGTCGCCCTTTGGGACCGCATTCTTCGTTTCATCCTCGGCGTAGGTCTTACGACCTATGCCTTCGCTGGCGGCCCTCTTTGGGCTTACGTCGGTATCTATGGCCTTATAACGGCTGCTTGGGGCTTGTGTCCCGCCTATGCATTCTTTAGAATTAGAACATTAAAGAAAATTCGGACTCACAACGACGAATAAGGAAATTCCATGTCGCCTGAAATTCTCAAGGACCTAACTTCTTTTCTGAAACCCGAACAAATCAAAACTGACAACGAAAGCATTCAGTACTGGGGCAAAGATTGGACCACTTACTTTGACATCAAAGCTAGTGCCATCGTTTTTCCTCACTCTACAGAACAAGTAGTTGCTCTTGTGAAATGGGCTCGTGCACATAAAATGGCGTTGATTCCTTCAGGCGGAAGAACAGGTCTTTCTGGAGCAGCGGTTGCAACTCAAGGTGAAGTCATCGTTTCCTTTGATCAAATGAACAAAATTTTAGAGTTCAATGAAGTTGAACACTCCGTGCTTATCCAACCCGGCGTTGTCACAGAATCGTTGCAAGAATTTGCAAAAGAAAAAGATCTTTTTTATCCCGTTGATTTTGCAGCCCGCGGATCTTCACAAATGGGTGGAAATATTGCTACGAATGCAGGTGGTATTAAAGTTGTTCGCTACGGTTTAACTCGTGATTGGGTTTTAGGTCTTAAAGTAGTCACTGGCACTGGGGACATTTTAGAACTTAATAATTCACTCGTAAAGAATGCCACAGGCTACGATCTTCGCCATCTTTTCATTGGCTCCGAAGGAACTCTAGGCTTTATTACTGAAGCCACAATTAAGCTAGCTCCGAAGCCGCCAGAGATGACCGTACTTCTTATGGGTGTTAGTGGACTTCCCTCCGTTATGAATATTTTTGCTGAATTCAAAGCTAAAACAAATCTCGTCGCTTTTGAAATGTTCTCTCATAAAGCTCTTTTAAAAGTTATGGATAATACGGGTCTGGCAGCACCTCTGACTACTGAATGCGAATACTATGTTTTAGCGGAAGTAGAAACTCGCACAGAGACGGATCAAGAATTAGCTCTCTCCGTTTTTGAAACAGGTCTAAGCAATGAATGGATTTTAGATGGAGTCATGTCTCAATCTGAAGTTCAGGCGAAAACTTTCTGGCGCTACAGAGAAGATATCTCTGAGTCTCTGGCTCGCTACAGTCCTTATAAAAATGATATTGCTGTCTCTATTTCTAAAGTCCCTGCTTTTATGGAGGAACTAGACCAATTACTATCCAAGGCTTATCCACAATGGGAAGTTATCTGGTTCGGTCATATTGGAGACGGAAATTTACATATTAATATTTTACGCCCCGAAGGAATGAGCAAAGAAGACTTCGTCAAGGAATGTCGTAAAGTAGACGTTTTAGTTTTTGAAACTGTCAAAAAGTTTAAAGGCTCTATCTCGGCAGAACATGGTGTCGGTCTAACTAAAAAGTCCTTTTTATCCTATACTCGCTCTGAAGCTGAAATTGAAATTATGAAGGGTATCAAAAAGATTTTTGACCCAGATAATATTATCAATCCTGGAAAAGTAATCTAATCGTCTCAAAACTGGATTCAAGTTCTCGAGAGTTTGGCTCTAAAAAAGCATATACTCGACTCCTTGAATCTGGACTCTATGAAGGCCTTGGTGGCATTGCGAGAACCATTCTGTAGCGGGTAGAATGGAATCACAGTGCGAAAAATATTTTATACCCTACTTTTTAGTGTTGTAGCCCTTTCTGCATGTACCAAACCTTTGGGTGAAGTAGATGTGTTGGACTCGTCTTCAAATC
>JBHIVS010000026.1:0-15672 GCA_041987885.1 Pseudobdellovibrionaceae bacterium
GCCAAAAAACTTATTTAAAATACCTAAATCCACCACATTCTGAGACATCTCGCTAATTTCATTCATAATGCCTCAATAAGCAATAATTATACGGACAAACCCACAATGCCAATGCGAATCAATGATCTTTAAGGTCCAAAATACGTATTTTTCTAGCAGAGCCCCCCAAATTTTCTTAAGATAGAATCATGAGATATTTTCTTTGCCCTTTTTTTAAGTTCGCAGCCTTCAGCTTAGTTTTATTAAGCTCTAGCGGATGCTCACTCAAAGAAACAAAGGCTACAAAGATGCCAGTAGCCATGAACACAACCTCAGCTACAAGCCTTCCATCAATCGAACCTAGCAGCAGTCAAATTTGTTTTTTAATGATCGACATTGAATCTGGGCAAATTTTTAATTCTCTCAATGAAGAATTTTGTTCCCTACAAGTTCCTGCGGCTCATACTTTCAATTTGCCTCTTTACTTAATGGTCCTAGAGGAGCAGCTGAATCTTCCCAAAGGAACAAACTTAAACTTACTTCTAAAGAATGATGCCAAAGATAAATCATTAATGACTCAGCAACTCATCAGTAAGTTGTCTTTTGAAAAGCTACGTCACTATCTTAGAAACTTTGAATACGGCAATCAAGACCTCAGCGGCGGATATGAAAAAGTAGGAACTCCTTCAGAAAGTGAACTTAAAATTTCTGGATTCGAACAAAGTGCATTTTTAAGAAATCTCGCAAGAAATAAATTTTCTGTAAAGCCAGCCAATGGCCAATTAGCTATTAGCAAACTTTCGAGTCTTAAAGATAAAAAAAATCATGTGTTAAAAGGTAAAACGTCTTATTTCACACTTACAAAAGCATCAGAAGAAAATACCACTCAAGAACTGTCGTGGTACATTGGATATCTAAAAAAAGGTTCAAAGCAATACACACTTACGACGATTATTTTAAAAGATTTACCACAGGAAACCTCTGAAAATAAAAAAGCCCCATCAAAAAATGAGGCTTTCTTTTTCACTCTTAATAAACTGCAAGAGATAAACTCTTGGTTCCCTGTCAAATAATCTATTCCAAAGTAACAGTGATTACTTTATTGTCAGGAATTTTTTCTCCAACTTCTGGAGAAATATTTTTTACCAAACCCGTTCCTCTAAATTTAACAGTAACGTCCTGACCACTCATTCGACGAAGAACTTCACGACTTGTCATATATAGTAAATTTGGAACTGTCTCTGAGGACTTTACTTCAGACATTTTTTCTAGATCAGCAGCTGATACATGCGCCACTTCATCATTTATTTTTTGAATAGCTTCTTTTTGGCGACTTGCTAAATCACGAACTTTAATATCCATTTTAGGTCTATCTGAGTTTCTAAGAGGAGCAATTCCTTCTTTACGAACAGCATACGAAGCAATTCTTGAAAAAACTGGTCCCGCTACCGTAGAACCATAAATACTTTTCTTTGGAGAATCCACAGCAACATAAATAACAAATCTAGGGTTGTTCGCAGGAATAAAACCGGCAAAGCTCGCGATATAAGCACCTTTAACGTAGCCTTTACCGTTCGGATTCACCTTCTGCGCAGTTCCTGTTTTTCCAGCTACCATATAACCATCAACAGCAGCTGATTTTCCAGTACCTACTCCGGTTGTCACACCAACGAGCATCGCTCTCATTTGCGCTGCTTGTTCTGTTGTTAGAACACGACGAATCGGCTTAGGTTCATATTGGGAAACTTCCCCTGTTTCACCATCACGAACTGCCTCTACGATATAAGGAGTATTAAGTACTCCTCCATTTGCAATAGCAGCGTAGGCATTCGCGACTTGCAACGGAGTCGCAGTCATTCCATGACCAAAAGAAATATTTGCATATAAATGCTTTTTCCACGGAGTCGGATGTAAGGTTCCACGAGCCTCCCCTGGAACATCAACACCTAATTTTTGGCCAAATCCAAAATCTGAAAGACCTTGGCGAACTGTTTCTTGAGTCATTTTAAATGCAATTTTTGTAGTACCAACATTTGAAGATCGAGCCAAAATTTCAGCTACTGTCAAATCTTCGAATTTTTCGTTACTATGTGCTTCACGAATAATTCTATCGTCAACTTTATACATACCTTTTTCACAATAGAATTTTGAATTTGGCTGAACCACGCCTTCTCTCAACGCCGTCGCAATCAAAAAAGCTTTAATAGTTGATCCGGGTTCGAAAGAGTCTGTGATCACACGATTTCTACGAACATCCGCAGTTACATTTGAAGCTTTGTTCGCGTCAAATGTCGGCGCCGAAGCGACCGCTAAAATTGCAGAAGTTTGCGCATCTAATATCACACCCACAGCATTCTCTGCCTCGAAAGTCGAAACAGCATTTACCAACTCTGATTCCAAACGATACTGTAACTCCGAATCTACCGTTAACCTTAATTCAGCACCTTCTGGATTTTCAATAAACATCAATCCATCCTGAATCAGAGGGCGACCACGAGCATCTCTTTTAACTACAACTTTTTTCTTGTTACCAGCCAAAGCTTGATTATGCCCCAGTTCTAAGCCCTCAAGACCTTGCCCTTCGCTACCCAAAAATCCAAGTGTTTGTGATAATAAATTTTCATTCGGATAAATACGCTTCCACTCTTCCACAAAAGAGATTCCACGAATTTCCATTTTTTTAATTTTATCAGCAGTTTCTTGATCTAGCATTCGCTTGATCCATACGAATCTTTTTTTGCCTTTAATTTTTGAATAAACAAACGGCTGAGAAACACCCAATGCTTTGGCTAGCTTTGTAGCCACTTGTTTTTTATTCTCAATAATTTTGGGATCCGCATACAAAGAATAAGCCGCCATCGACATAGCAAGGTCTCTACCCGCACGATCAACAATAGCTCCACGCCTAGCTGGCAACGTCACCTTTGTTTGAAACTGACGATTTTGCAGAGAGTTTAAACGATCATTCGGCATGAATTGCAGATAAGCTGCACGAATTGCCAACGCAGACCATAGAACCAAAATACCAGCAAAGATTAAAACTATACGTGATTTCAAACTACAGATCCTTTTTACCCAAAGCGTTTTCAGCCATCATCTTGCTTTCAGAAAATACCGGACCTGAAAGGTGAATAATTTGACTCGCTTGCACTTTCTTTAAAGTGAATTTTTCTTGGGCCACAGATTCAAGCAGTTGAGGACGAGTGACCTTCGCCAAAGAAATTTCTTTGCGTCTTTTTTCTTCCCAAATTTGTTTGAATTCTCGAGTTTGTTTTAAAACGACATATCCCATACGTCTTTCTTCCATTTGAAGAAAGACGATAGAGAAAAGAGTGAAGATAACTATTAAAATACTAAAAAACGGTCTTAACTGTTTGAAGTTCTCTTTGCTCATCCTGAGCACCTCTTTCAAAAATTCTCAATTTCGCGGATCGCGATCTTGAGTTTCTGTCACACTCTTCCTGAGTGGGTACAATTACCTTCTTGGTGACTGCATGTCCCCATTCAGAAGAATCTTTAAAAATATTTTTTACAATTCTATCTTCCAGAGAATGGAAAGTTATGACAGCCAAACGACCTCCAGGATTTAACGCCTGAATCATTTTTGGCAGAGCTTCTCCCACCACCTCCAACTCAGAATTCACGGCCAATCTTAAAGCCATAAAATACTTCGTCGCAGGATGATGGCCTTTCACTTGCCAGCCATCAACTCTTTCAATCAAACCCGCAAGGGCCCCTGTTGTTTGGAATGCTTTGGTATTGCGATCATGAACGATAGCACGTACCACACGCTGAGGGCGATAGACTTCGCCGTAATCCTTAAAGATTCGAATCAATTCTTCCTCAGACGCCGTATTCACAAGCAACTCAGCAGTTAAGCCCTGCTGTTGATTCATTCTCATATCTAGTGGACCATCGTTATAAAAACTAAAGCCCCGCTCCCCCTGGTCTAATTGAGGAGAACTCACACCTAGATCTAAGAGCATCATATCAAAGTTATTTAAATTGTGTTCAGAAAATTGACTGAAATTACCATGGATTACTGATAACTGGTCCTTTTGCACTTCAGAAGAAAACTCCCTTTGAGCAAAGGCAACGGCTTCTAGATCTTGGTCCATAACCGTGGCTATGATCTGGGGATAAACGAATTTAACGGCTCGATAATGCCCGCCTCGACCAAAAGTTCCATCAAAATATCGCAGAGAAGACTTCTTCCTTAGAGGATAAAATGCGGCCAAAGTCTCTTGCAATAAAACGGGGTAATGTTGAGGAGAAAACTCAAAAGGGATCTCAAAATGAGGAGCGTCCTCTTCCGCAACGCGCTCAATCTTTTCGCCTGATTTTGGCTTATATTTCTTCATAAATCGCCCTCAACCTCGTTTAATGCCTTAATCCATGAACTTAAGAACATTTCTATTGTGGGTCAAGTCAGATTGACTTACTCTAAAAGGAGATTGGAACCTGATTTAAAGGACTTAACTCATGCTTATCAATTGCCCCCGATGTGGCTTCCAACAGCCTGAAGACCTGTTTTGCGCACAATGTGGCGTAAATATAAGCAAGGTCAGCGATAAAAAAACAAATCCCTTTATTGATGCTTTAAAATCAAAAGCCATTTGGGTTTTGCCAGTAGCTATTTTAGCTGGAGCAGGGGTCTATATTTCTCAACTCCCTCCGCAGAGCGCTTCTCAACAAATCAGCTCCATTTCAACAGATAACCAATCCCGTCAAGCCCAAGCCTCCTCTAAAGTTCAAACAGATTCAATAGGCGAAACTGAACAAAAACCCATCAAAAACTACGATACATACTCCCAAGCATCTCAAGAAAGTGGGTCAGAAACTTCAAATTCAACATCAGTACCCTCCAATAGCGAAGCCTTAGGAGTCGCAGTTAACAACTCCACAAGATCTATGGCATCGGATGAAAACACAGACGCCGAATTTAATGCTGCAAATGAGTTGGGAGAATCCTTACGTCTACGCGTTGAATACATTGAAATTTCAAAAGCAGAACTAGCAAAATTTATAGAAACAACTTCCAAAGAAAACGACATTATTGATCTTTCTGAATACAGCCTTGGAGTTGTCTCTGCCAAGTATTCAAAAATTAAAAGCTTACCTTCAGTAAAAGTGCTGCATTCTGATGAAATAGATCTTTCTCAATCTCGTTCACAAATTTGGAACTACTCCACTGCGGATAAAGCAGATCCTCGCCGCTTTACGGGCTTTAGAACCTTGCTCGAAGCTAGTGATATTGATTATCAGAAAAAAACTTTACGTGGCCATCTAGAGATTCAATCTGACATCAAGATCCCACGTCCACCAGAGGGGCCTGCTCTCAAATCTTTTCCAGCAGTTTTTGAGCTCAATGCAGAAAATAGCTTTTTAATGGCTGGCATTTTGCCACACGATGGCGATTTAAAACTCAATGCAGAAGCGATAAAAAGCATTGATTCTTTGGCAATTATGAACTCACATGCTTTTAGAGTTGGTCAGACGGAATTTTTAATTTTGATATATCTTGAATAATGGTGGCACATCGTGAGCTTCTACAAAGAAATCGAACATCTATACGGGAAAAATGTCCATATCCTTGATAACCCTTTTTGTTTTGGACTTTTAGCGGAACTCTGTCATCCAGATACTTATCAGCCAAATATAAATAGAATCGTCGAACTTCTCTATCATCAGTTAATTTCTATCGTTTCTGTAAATGAATTTGATTCAGAAAACTTCAAAATAGATTCTCGAATGACTCAACATCATCCTTCTCAACATATCGAAGGACAAAGAATCAATAGAAGGCAAAAAGCCGTTACTGTGAACCTTGCCCGTGCTGGAACTTTTCCTAGTCATATTTGTTATAATTTTTTACATCATATCCTAGATCCAAAAAATATCCGGCAAGACCATATCTTTGCTGCTAGAAAAACAAATGAAAACGATGCCGTCACCGGCGCAGAGTTTGGTGGAATGAAAATTGGGGGCGATGTTAAAGACTCGATCGTCCTACTACCTGATCCTATGGGTGCTACAGGGTCCACAATGGTAAATATGATTGACCACTATAAGAAGCACATCCAAGGTCCTGCAAAAAAATATATAGCCCTAAATCTAATTATCACTCCAGAATACGTTCGTAATCTTACTTCGGCTCATCCAGAGGTCATAATCTACTGCTTAAGACTTGACCGCGGTCTATCCTCTCAGGCAGCTTTAAATTCTATTCCAGGGAAACTCTGGAACGAGGAGCGAGGACTTAATGACCATCAATATATCGTCCCAGGGGGCGGTGGCTTTGGTGAGCTTTTGAATAACTCCTTTGTATAATCTCCTAAAGAAGGGAAACACCAATGAATAATCTTTCACTTAAAGAGTACATTTCAGAAGAACAAATCCAAAAAAAGGTGAAAGAAATAGGCAAGCTTTTGACCACAAAGTTTAAGGGTGAAAAAGTCGTTGCGGTTTGTGTTCTTAAAGGTTCTTTCATGTTTTATTCAGATCTTGTTAGGGCTATTGAAACAGATATCTCTTGCGATTTTTTCGCAATCAGCTCTTACAACGGTAAGTCTCTTTCCAGTGGTGAAGTTCGCATGGGAATGGACCTAGGAAATTCTGTTGAGGGTAAACACGTCATCCTTATCGAAGACATTTTAGATACTGGTGTAACAATGAATTATCTAAAACAAAACATTATGTCTCGCAGCCCAAAAAGTTTGACGACAGTAGCTCTTTTAGAAAAAAAAGGTGCTTTAAAAGCTGACTGCAAAATTGATCATGTGGGCTTTCAAATCGATAATGAGTTCGTCGTTGGTTATGGCTTAGATTACCAAGGATTTTACAGAAACCTTCCGTTTATTGCTCAGGTTCAAAACTTCCAGTAGTTTTCGTCCCTACTTAGGAAACACTATCTTTTCCAGATAGAATTACCGACTTGTAACTTTACCCTTGCTGATAAACACTATTAAATTTATGCAATAGTTTTTCAGCAAGGGATTCTTCGTGAAACAAAAGTTACTTTTCCTAGATAACGATCAAAACTTCCTTTATTCCGTCACTAGTGCACTTCAAGCAATGAATGATACTTGTTTAAGTCATTCTTCCGAACACTGCCTAGAAATGCTCAATCAATTTAATCCCGACATTTTAGTAGTTAACTATTCACAGTTCCCAGAACTTGCTCGCAATCTTATTCACTCACATCAAAATAATCTAAAATTTCTGATTGTTTCAGAGCCTCTAAACAGAGAGGATCTATTAAATGTAATTCACTGGAGAGTAATTTCTTATCTGGAAAAACCTTGCACTGCTTTTGATATTCATAAAAAACTACAACTCGTAACTTCATTAAAAAAATCTAAAAATGAGTCCTTGTCCCTTCCTGCATTGGGGCTGCATTTTTTCTCGGATAGTCGCCGTGTTAGTGATGGCAAAAAAACAGTTTCTCTTTCCCCAACGGAAAGTAAAATTCTTCAATTTTTAATCGAACGCAACAGTCAAACTGTCAGTCGCGAAGAAATCTGCAATTATCTTTGGAGCACAAAACGCCCTGGAACAAATGTGCTAGATACTCATCTCTTTAATTTAAAGAAAAAGGTTCCGCAGCTAGAAAATGCCTTAAAAACAGTCTACGGCAATGGTCTCTTTGTAAGCCTTTTAGAGGCTCAAGCTTAATAGTTCGTTTACCGCATAGCTCTAGATTTGCCAACATGGCTCAAACTCCGATAGACTGCCGTTAGGTTTGTCCAAGGAGTCCGCATGAAACAATATCATGATCTTATGAGCCATGTTTTAGAAAATGGCGCGAAAAAAGAAGATAGAACAGGCACAGGTACACTGTCAGTCTTTGGGTATCAAATGAGGTTTGATCTTGCGGAGGGCTTCCCTCTTTTAACTACAAAAAAACTTCATACTCGCTCTATTTTTCATGAGCTTTTGTGGTTCCTAAAAGGTGAAACAAACATCAGTTATCTTAAAGAAAATAAAGTTTCTATTTGGGATGAGTGGGCCGATGAAAATGGAAATCTTGGCCCTGTCTATGGCAAACAATGGAGAAGCTGGGAAACCAAAGATGGTCGTACTATCGATCAAATATCTAATGTTATCGAAATGATCAAAAACAATCCCGATTCACGACGTATGCTTGTCGTGGCATTTAATCCTGGGGACGTGGAAAAAATGGCATTGCCACCTTGCCATGCTTTTTTTCAATTCTATGTTGCTAACGGAAAACTATCTTGCCAACTTTACCAAAGAAGTGCGGATATTTTTTTAGGCGTTCCGTTTAATATCGCAAGCTATGCATTGCTTGTGCATATGATTGCACAAGTCTGTAATCTAAAAGTTGGTGAATTTATTCATACTCTTGGAGACGCACATATATACTCCAATCATATTGAACAAGTTCAATTGCAATTAACTAGAGACTTCCGCCCACTTCCAAAACTGAAACTAAATCCCGACATAAAAAATGTTTTCGATTTTAAATTTGAAGACATTCAAATTGAAGGATACGATCCTCACCCAGCGATCAAAGGCGAAGTCGCAGTATGATTTTAACCCAAATTGCAGCCTGCTCAAAAAATAATATTATCGGAACAGAGGGAGATTTGCCATGGAATCTTCCCGAAGACATGAAGTTCTTCCGAGATACCACCAAGGGTCACATCATGATTATGGGCCGAAAAACTTTTGATTCTTTCAAGGGTCGCGCCTTGCCTCATCGTTATCATATCGTTATTTCTCGAAAAGCTGCGGAATTATCATTCGAATCCTCCGAAACTTCACCTGTTGTTTTTGTTAGGTCTATCGAAGATGCCTTCGCAGAGGCGCAAAAACAAACTTCCAAATGGGGCGAAGAAGTTTTCGTAATCGGTGGAGGCGAAATCTATAAACAGTCTCTTCCTTTTTGCGATAAAATTTATTTAACTCGCATCCATCAAGATTTTTCTGGCGATACTTATTTCCCTGAAATTGACGAAAAAGTTTTCACATTAACAGATCGTAAAGATCGCACGGCCCCCATTGCTTTTTCATTCTTGACCTACGTCCGTAAATAGAAAGTATACATGAATCAGTTTGAGATTATGTGAAATAAATCTCTATTTTTATACGGTTTCATCCGAAAATTAAATATCAACCCATTCATGGTGGCTCGATATGACGACAGATAAAAAACCGGCTCAAAGATTTGATACCCGCGAAGAAGCTCAAATAGAAATTTATGGGCAAGTAGGGATACTACCTGCAACACTATTAAATCTGTCAGAGACTGGCGCTCTGGTTAAGCTAGACAACAGAAGCAAACCAGAAACGGGACAAGTCGAAGCTGGAGACATTCTCAGTTTAACAGTTTATTTAGATCAATTAGCAAAGACCCATTACCTATCAGCAGAGGTTGTTTGGACAAAAGACTTTTCTGTCGGAATAAACTTTATCAATAAAGACGAGATCCTAGAAAGAATGATGGCCAAGGCCGGAATGATTTAATAATATCGACTCATGGTCGATATTACATCTCAAGATTTAACTTCTCTAAACACTCTCCATTTGCAATCTCAGGCACTTCATTTTTTACGTGCCGACAGAGACGATGTACTTACTCAGCTTTTCGAAGACGGATTTTTTAAAAACAAAGTTCATTTCCTTGGTGGCGGTAGCAATATCGTCGTTCCCCCGCAAATCTCAGATCCTGTTTTAAAAATTGAAAACAAAGGTATTCGCATTCTTGAGGATACTTCGATCGATGTACTTGTTAAAGTTAAAGCCGGTGAAGTTTGGCACTCCTTCGTAGAGTGGGCTATTGGTAATAACTACGGTGGCATTGAAAACCTATCTCTAATTCCTGGAACAGTGGGAGCTGCTCCTATTCAGAATATTGGTGCCTACGGCGTTGAAGTTAAAGATGTAATCGAAGAAGTTATTTGCTTTGACAGCAAAACCGGCAAGTTCGTTATTATGACGAACGAAGATTGTCAGTTCGCGTATAGAGACAGTGTTTTTAAGTCTCCCCAGTCCCATCATCTTATTGTTTGGGAAGTAAACTTTAGACTCACTAAAAACATTGCTCCTAAAGTTTCTTACGGTGATATCGAAAAAGAATTACAGAAAAACAACTGGCCCTTAGATGTCCGCCATGTGTCTATGGCAGTTATAAATATTCGTAGTTCAAAACTTCCTGATCCCTCAAAAATTGGAAATGCTGGAAGCTTTTTTAAAAACCCCATCGTAGATGAAAACCTAAGAAATGATCTGTTAAAAAAATATCCCCATTTAGTCAGTTATGCCTACTCAACTCATAAGTATAAACTAGCGGCCGGATGGTTAATTGAACAAGCTGGCTGGAAAGGCAAATCCATAGGACCCGTAGGTATGTATGAAAAACAAGCCTTGGTGCTCATCAACAATGGACAAGCTTCCTCTGCGGATGTATGGAAGTTGGCAGAACAAGTCCAACAAGATGTTTTTAGAATGTTTAATGTTCTCTTAGAACCCGAACCCATTAAATGGTGATTTAAGGAGTGCCCCATGGCCTATCACGTTCACACTGACAAACCGCAATTTGAAATCATTATTGCAGATAAAAATATTTCCTCTTGGTCAATGCGTGCTTGGCTTGTTGCCGTGCAATCAGGACTTCCTTTCAAAGAAACTTGTCTAGCGATGAGCGATGCTAAGTTCAAAGAAAAAGTAGCAAAGGCTTCTCCCTCTGCAAAAGTACCCGCTCTAAAACATGGAAAAACTATTATATGGGATTCGTTAGCAATCAGCGAGTACTTAAATGAACTGTCTCCTGAAGCTCACTTATGGCCCCAAGATCCAGCATTAAGAGCCTTAGCCAGAGCTTATACTGCTGAGGTGCACTCTGGTTTTTCTGCCCTCCGCTCGAATCTTCCAATGGATATCCGTAACATCCATAAAGGCCAAGTCGTCATGTCTGCCGCAAAAGCAGATATTGATCGCTTATTAGGAATGTGGAAGTCAGCACTTACTCAAAGCAAAGGGCCTTATCTATTTGGTGATTTTTCTATTGCTGATGCCTTTATGGCTCCCTTCGTATTACGCTTTAAAACTTATGACATTAAGTTCAAAGATAAAGGAATTCAGATGTACTGCCAAAACATCCTCGGGCATCATGGGGTTCAATTCTGGCTCGCTGACGTCAAATCGGAGAAAATGCCAAAAAATGTCTTTTAGTATGAGCATGTCTCAGACTTAGACAGGTTATTTCTGCTCTCTTCTTTTATAAAGGCACTCCACTTCGGCAAAAGAGTTGCACTCTTAAGCCATAGTCTGTTAGTGGAGTGTCCCTATGTTACAAATTCTCTTAGCTATTATTTCTATTATCGTAGGCATTACTGTTTATCCAGAAACTACCAACGCTTCACTCCTTAATCCGTGCACATTAAGCCGCGCTGAAAAAAACTTGGACAAAGACCAGCGGGATGCAGTTCGCATGCAATGCCTAAAAAAGAAAAGGTCTTCCATATCTGTAAGCGCCTGCGAGCGCATTGCTAATTCTTTTGAGTACTCAAAAAATGCCGACATTGGCAGATTAGCTTGTCTATTTGACTCTAAATATCGCCCAACTATTAAAGAATGTGTCAGAATCTCTAGTGCCATTCAGTCCGCAGATCTAGGCGACGAAGCTCGTTGGTCTTGCATTAAAGATTATGCTTATTATTTGAGTGTTAAAGAGTGTAAAAAGATTGCTAGTGCAATGGCTTACCCAACCAACAAAGACAGAGCTAATTACTACTGTTCAAATGAGCTCCGTAACTCCAGATAATCCATCGGCCTCCTTACTAAATCCACCGTGTTCGATTTGGCCCAATGAAACCAGAGTAAGGTCTAGTTTATTGCAAATCCGTCATGTTTCTCGGCCATTTGCGATTTCAGGTTTGCCTCAAGAAATCTTGAGCTTTAACCTGTGATCCATACTAGAAATAAGGATTTTAATTTTTAATCATGGATACAGCGGAAAAAGTTAAAAAAACGAAAATTGTTGTCAAAGAGCCTACTCAACAGAGATCACGAAACACCGTTAACACTATCTTAGACGCGTGTGCCCGCCTCTTAGTTTCTGAAGGGTTCTACTCATTGACCACCGATAAAATTGCCAAAGAAGCTGGCGTCAGCATCGGTTCTCTTTATCAATTCTTTGGAAACAAAGAGTCTGTCGTACAAGCATTAGTAAAAAAGATTTTAGAAGAAGATAAAATTTATTTTGCAGAAAATATGCGTGCGATTTCTCCTCTACCTCCCAAAGAAAGAGTCAATGCACTGATCGATTTAGCATTGGATATTGTAAGCAGAAATGCAGAGCTTCGTTCAAAACTCGGGACTATCCAGTACTACGTTTCTGAGCCTGGTTTTATGGCGGATTTCTTGAACTACTTCTACGAACTTATTAGCTACAATCTTCCCAATATACCTGGCAGAAATATGAAAAAAGTTTGTTCTATTTTTGTAAATGCCTTCATTGGTACAATGGATTTGATTTCTGTAAATACGCCAGAACTTATTTCCGATGACGAAGTGAAACAAGAAATTAAAACACTACTTCTGAATTATGTTGGCGTTGATAGGCTCTAAAATAATTCTCTTCACAGTTTATCAATAAAAAAAAAGGGGGTCTTAACCCCCTTTTTTTATTTCCCTTCCATCGCAACTGTACGTTTTTTATCGAAGGAATTTTTCACGACTTCATATCTTTCTCTAGGCAATTTTACAATGGAGTGCCTTGGAATCATACCGCCCTTACGAGCGCTATAAGTAAAGTGAGGATTATACACTTGAGCCTTTGTGTCGTCGCCCTCAAACCATGCAACAACTTCTTTCCATTTTATAGGCTTTGGAACTTTAAAGTGTTTTGCTTCTAATTTTTCAGACCAAACAACCGAATTCCCAAAATATTTTTTTGCATTTCTTTCAACTTCTAATGCAGCTAAAAAACTCGCATAAAAATGTCTTGAGGCAAATCCAAAACTTTTACGAGATTTAACACTCGTTACAAGCTCACCGATTTCTCTTGTTCCATAGGTTTGCGTAACCTTACGAACTCCCGTTGGACCATGATTATACCCAGTCACTGCCAATGGCCAAGATTGTAACATATTGTAATTTTGGCGTAATAACTTTGCAGCTATTTTTGTAGCCTCAATAGGATCATTTCTTTTATCGACAGCCGAACTAATCATACGATAAGGCTTCGCTGTATAAGGCATGATTTGCCAAAGTCCACTAGCTCCTACTTTAGAACGAGCCAAAATATTAAAAGAACTCTCTACAAAAACAATTCGCGTAAGTTCGATTGGTAAATTTTCTTTTCTAAAAACATCTTCCATATCTTCTAGATAACGACCCGAAAAAAAGATCGCATCGCGCATACGATCTTTTAAGCCTAATTGATAACGAAGGCGATCAACCTCAGAAGAGTCTTTCAAACCAGCAGCAATTTCTTTTTTTACTTCATCGATTTTATTCTGACGTTCTTTTTCAGACTTCAATCCTGACAGGTCAACAATGCGATAGATCTTTTCTACATTTTCAGAGTCATGAATAATTCCATCACTACTAGAATATTTCGTATAAACATCCGTCCAGAACTGAACTTGTTTTTCCAACCCTTTAGGAGTTGAAAATGCCGTCGAAGAATATCCCAAGGCCTTGCTTTGTCCAGAAAAAGTAGCTTCACGATAAGGACGGCCCTTCGTTATTTTCGAAGGCAAAGATACCTGTGGAATCGTAATTTCTTCAGCATCATTTAAAATAGCCTCTACACCACCTTGTGCAGATTGCATACCTAATAGAACTAAGGGCATTACAAGAAATTTCATGTTCATGCGGGACTCCTTCCCTCTTTAAGCCTTATCTAGTTATTTTACTATAAAGACTAATAATTCATCAAAAAAAGAACGAATCTTAGCTTCGTCGGCCTTTCCATTGTAGATAAATGAGAAAGTAACCACATTGCCGTCAGCTAATCCAGCGTAACCAGCTAAAGACACCACGCCCGTCAAAAATCCCGTTTTTGCACGCACAACTCTCTCTGCCTCAGAATTTTTCATTCTCTTCTTTAGAGTGCCATCGACCCCTGCAATCGGCAAGGAGGTTAGAAACTCCGGCTGGACCCTTGAATCATTACGCAGATGCTGCAAAATTCTCCACATTGCAAAAGAAGTGAACTTATTATTACGACTTAAACCTGAAGGAGATTCCAAATGGCACTGTTCTTTTTCAATGCCAAGTTTCCGCAAGTGATTGTTTAAAACCACAATTCCATCATCCAAAGAAACATTCTGCTGTTTGTTCAAAGTTCCAATATTTTTAATCAACATTTCAGCCACATAGTTATTGGAAAATTTATTCATATCCGCGACTATGGACTCGATAGATTTACTTTCTGATTCAGCAACCAATCTCCCCTCAGAAGGTAAGACACTATTTCTAACTTTTCCGGTGAATGTAATTCCTCTTTGCGCTAAAAATGCCTTTAAATTATATCCCGACCAAAGATCTGGTTGAGTGATATTTTTAAATACAGTCACTTCTCCTGATTTTTCACCTAAAGAACCACTAACTTCAAGAACATCTCCAACAACTTTTGAATCCGCTTTTCTTTCGACAATTAATTTATTTCCAGCACCAGACACAGACTTTGCATTATTTTTTAAAGTTATATACTCATTCTCTGGATCTACATAAACTTGCACACTATTTTTTCCAGATGGTCGTGCAAAAATATTTACAGAGTTCCAATTAAAACTCATGGCCCCAACGGGAGCATCATAAGCTCTATCGACTCTATTTTTTTGACGAGTTTCATCGTAGCGAACTTTATCAAATAATGAATCATCGACAATTAGATCACCTTCAATTTTTTTTATACCTGTTCTTGTAAAAACATTCACCAAATACCACATATTTTCAGAAACAAACGAAGGGTCACCGCCCCCCTTAAGATATAGATTTCCTTTCAAAACTCCGTCTGTTTCTTTTCCTGTGACATAAAGTCTAGTTTTAAATTTATATCCAGGAGGAAATACATCCAAAACTGCCGACGCCGTTGCTACTTTAGTAATTGAAGCTGGAATAAAAAGTTTTTTCCCATTTAAATCGCTAATTACTTTTAACTCCGCACCTTCTCCGACCGTCATATACAGACCTAGATCATCCGCAGAAATTCCATTTTTTTTCATCTGAGTCGTCAAATAACTTTCAAATGCTTTATTATCAACACTTGCGTAAGTCACTCCAGAGAAAAACAAGATTAAAAATTGTACAAAAAATTTCACGTTTGATTCCTTTGTCATATCAATTCAGGCCCGCTAGACAATGGTAATGGCGGACTTTTTTCTTCGCAAGTGTAAGAATCAATTGTTAGACTCAAGTACATGAAAAAACGCGAATGGTTTATTGTTATTCTTCCTCTAATTCTAGTTTGGTGCGTCGATCGAGCTTCAAAAGCTTGGGCGAGCCAACTAAATGAGAGCCTATCTTTCTTAGGTGGCTATTTGCATTTTGCTCTCCATCATAATCATGGAGCTATGCTCGGTCTGTTCTCTAACCTACCGATTGTTCTACGAGTTGTGACCCTATCGACTGCTGGTGCATTTCTATTATGCACTTATGGGATCATTCAATATTTACTGCCAATCAAGTCCCTGATGTTGCGCACAGGTCTTTCTATTC
>JBHIVS010000027.1:0-15654 GCA_041987885.1 Pseudobdellovibrionaceae bacterium
AACAATTTTCCCAAGCCCAGCAATCCCTGGAGGAGTTGCATTCGAGTGATAAAATAAAACAAGATCACCAACGGCCATGTCTTTCATCATGAAATTACGAGCTTGGTAATTTCTGACACCTGTCCATGAGGTGGTTTTGTCTTTCTTAAGTTGATCTATAGAAAAAACATCAGGTTCTGACTTCATCAACCAGTACTTCATGATTTTTTGCCTTCACCTTTGATTTTTCCAGATTTGAAAAACCATTCTCCGGCTTGTTTTCTGAAAGTACTGATTTCGTGATGAATATAATCCTCACCATCTACTTGGTAGTGCGCTTTGAACTCAACCAAGCCTTTGTTTCCAAATTCTTCGGCAGAGATAATTTCTAAGCTTTGAAAAGTTGCTACTTCGGCCCATTGTTTGTTGGCCTCGTCGTCAATTTTAGTCAAAGATTGAGGATCCGTAGTTTCTCTTAAGAAATCCATTTCGTTTTTGACGAACGCGCAATAGCGAGCGCGCATCAGAGTTTCAGCCGTCGGAGGTAAAGATTTACCAGAGTGATATTGGCCACAACATTGCGAATAATTATTTTCAGAACCACATGGACATTTCATAGCCCATAACTATCAGATTCTCGAGCGAGGAGGGATGGGGAAAAGGCAGAAAACGCACTGCATTGTTATAATAAAAACGCATGTCCAATACCCTTTCTTCAAGGGGGAGTGCTAGAATTAATCCGGTGTTGGAGTTTATGATGGAAAAATGGGTTTTAATTACGGGTGCGACTTCTGGAATTGGCTGTGCAACAGCAGAAGCTTTTGCCGATCAAGGATTTAGTTTATTGCTGACGGGACGTCGCTATGATCGTCTTTTGAAGTTACAAACAACATTAAAGGCAAAAAAACCTCAGATAAAAATTGAGATTGCTACCTTTGATCTTTCTGACCGCTTTGAGGTCAGTCAGTTTTTTAAAGAGAAAAAAGACCTGCTTCCCAAAATTGATATTTTAATCAATAACGCGGGTTTGGCCTGTGGGGTTGAGAAAATGCAAGAAGCTTCTTTGGATGATTGGGAAGTCATGATCGACACTAATGTCAAAGGACTGCTTTTTATGACCCGTGGACTATTACCTCATTTTGTAGAAAAAAAATCAGGTCATATAGTGAACTTAGGATCTGTGGCGGGGCGTTGGACTTATCCAGGTGGTGGTGTCTATTGTGCGACGAAATTTGCTGTTCGAGCTTTGTCCGAAGGTTTGCGTATGGATCTGTTGGGCTCAAATGTGCGAGTTACCAATATCGAACCAGGAATGGTGAATACTGAGTTTTCTTTGGTAAGATTACAAAATCAAGAGGCTGCCAATAAAGTTTATGAAGGCATGACTCCTTTGCAGGCAAAGGACATCGCGGAGACTATTCTTTGGTGTGCTCTTCGACCTGCACATGTGAATATTCAAGAACTTGTTATTTATCCAACGGATCAGGCCCATGTAGGTCAGGTTCATCGCAGTTAAGGATTTAATGCTGCGTAAACAAGGAGCATAAAATGAATACAAAAAATATTCGTATAGAAAAAGACACTATGGGAAATGTCGAAGTTCCTTCTGATAAATATTGGGGAGCTCAGACAGAGAGATCTAGAAATAATTTTAAAATTGGTGGCGATCGCTTTCCTCGTGAAATGATTCGAGCTTTGGGGATTTTAAAGAGATCCGCAGCATTGGTAAATAAAGATTTAGGTTTATTAGATCCCACTAAAACAGAATGGATTATCAAGGCCGCAGATGAAGTTATTGCTGGAAAATTAGATGAGCATTTTCCTTTGGTTGTTTGGCAAACAGGTTCGGGAACTCAAACCAATATGAATGCAAATGAAGTCATTGCAAATAGAGCAATGACTATGAATGGACTAGAGCTTCCTTGTAAGGAAATTCATCCCAATGATGATGTGAACAAAGGGCAATCGTCGAATGACACTTTTCCAACGGCTATGCATATCGCGGTTGCAGAGCAAGTAGTGCATCGTCTTTTGCCTCAGCTTCGTCAGTTGCAAATTTCCTTGGATGAAAAAACACGAGAATTTAAAGAGGTTGTAAAAATTGGGAGAACTCACTTGATGGATGCAACGCCATTGACCTTAGGTCAAGAGTTTTCCGGTTATGCGACTCAAGTTAAATATGCTATTCATCGATTGGAAACCGCATTGCCATGGGTTTATCAGTTGGCCCTTGGGGGGACAGCCGTGGGAACGGGTTTGAATACTCATAAAGATTTTCCTCTGAAAGCGGCTCAAGAAATTGCTAGGTACACACAACTGCCTTTTGTTTCTGCTGAAAATAAATTTGAGGCTTTGGCCGCCCATGACGGTTTAGTGAATTTAAGTGGTGTTCTTAATACGACAGCCGTTTCATTGATGAAAATTGCAAATGATATTCGATTATTGGGTTCAGGTCCGCGCTCTGGGATTGGAGAGCTATTGCTCCCTGAAAATGAACCAGGTTCTTCGATTATGCCAGGAAAAGTAAATCCCACACAATGCGAGGCAATGACGATGGTATGTGCTCAAGTAATGGGCAATCATGTCGCAGTATCAGTTGGGGGTTCGAACGGGCATTTTGAATTGAATGTATTTAAACCAGTTATTGTTTTTAATATTTTAAACTCAATTCGTTTGCTAGCAGATGCATCAGAATCCTTTACTGAGCACTGTATATCTGGAATAAAGGCGAATACAGAACAAATAAAAAAACATCTGGACCATTCTTTGATGTTAGTGACTGCCTTAAATCCTTTTATCGGCTATGATAAGGCGGCTCAAATAGCGAAGACAGCTCATAAGAATGGAACGACTCTTAAAGAAGAGGCTGTGAAGTTGGGCTTTTTGTCGGCAGAGGAATTTGATTCCATTGTAAAACCAGAGCAAATGATCGGCCCTTCTTAGGTGTATGGTAGGAAAAAGGAGACCTTGTGTTAGATCAAATTTTAGCAAAAGCAGATTGGTTAAATAATGAAGACATCAGACCTTATGTTTTTGTGCGTCCTGAAAATAAAATTGCTCAACCAGGGACTTATCATCGTTTAGATTGGTTCAAACAACAGCCAATTATTAAAAATCCCCTTGATGTTAGGGAAATTGCTTTTGCAGATCGTATTTACTCTCTGGAAGAAAGAGCCTTTGGGCCTTCGAATATGGCTATGCCACGCTGGGTTTTTTATGACTGTGCCGTGATGCCAGGATTTGTTGCGGGATTTGCGGCAAGAGCTTCGGCTTTAAAGAAAGCAGTAAGGGATGTTTTAGATCCAAAAAAATTTCCTGCCTCATTGAGTCCGATTAAAACCTCCAATGTTCTTAAAGAAGTTGAATCTTTGGATGATATGGATTGGGTTCCGTTGTCTTTGTTTATTATTATTCCAACGATGCACAAAGGGGAGTGGGTGGCGCATAATTTATGCTCTGTGAACTCACTTTTACCGAAAGAAGAGCAGTTTTACGGATTGGGATTTCTTTCAAAAGCTTTTGGCCTTTGGTATGCCAATGTCGAGCAATGTTCGGGGATGACTCAATGGGGAAGTCCAGCTCTGAAACTTCACTCTCATTTTGGTCATTTGGAAGTCATTGGAGCATATGCTCCAGTTCATTCGCACGCCAAAACTATTACATACCGTGTTGAAGTAAACACGAATTGCTGGGAAAAGTTTTTTAATAAGGAGCCTGACTTGGCATTCCTTGAAAAATACGGACCTACTGATAGAGTTATTGATCCACTCAGCGAAGAGAGTATGATAGAACTACAACGTCGTATTGAGAGTAATGAAGGTCCATTCTACCTAAGTGCGGGTGAAATCGCTCGTAAAAAGCTAGATGAGTCTTTGAAGATTTTTAGTGTAAAACAATAGGATTAAAGGAAATAATCATGTCATTAAATGCCCTACCTGCCGTCGCAAAGTCATTCTTCGCATTCTGTAAAAAATGTGATGCTGACAGATACCATGTTGTTTTAGCTCATACATCTTCAACAACTGCTAAGATCAAATGCGAAATCTGCTCTTCAACAAAGTCTTATTCTTTGCCAAAAGCTCAGACAAAAACAGGTAAACCATTAACAGGTGCAGCGGCGAAAAGACGTGAGCAAAGCTTAAACTCTCGTAAATCTAGCCATAAACATGAATATGAAATGTTAATGGAAGGTAGCAACGGCGACACTGTTACTTACAGCATGAAATCAAAATTCGAAAAGAATGCAAAACTTCAGCATCCTAAATTTGGTTTAGGCATTATCAAAGAAGCAATGGGTGACAAGATTGAAGTTGTTTTCGAAGACGAAGTTAGAACTCTTGTCCACAACCGCGTTTAGTTTTTATAGTTTGAGATAAATAATGGATTGGTTAAAGGGGTTAAACCCCGAACAACAAAAGGCCGTGAAGCACAACTTCGGGCCTTTGTTGATTTTAGCGGGTGCAGGTTCGGGGAAAACAACGGTTCTAGTTAATAGAACGGGTCGTCTTATCTCTGAGCGCGTGGCGCAGGCTCAGGATATCTGTGTTCTGACCTTCACGAATAAATCTGCACGTGAATTAAAACACCGCGTGGGGGCTCGAGTTGGCTCTGCGGGGTCAGGTCTGTGGGCAGGAACTTTTCACTCATTTGGTTTACAGATATTACGTCGTTTTCATAGACATGCTGGATTGTCTCCTTATTTTGGAATTGTCGATCAGAGTGATTGCAATTCGATTATTAAAGATCTCTTGAAAGATATTAAAAATTCCACCAAAGACAAATTTGATTCAGATAAAATTCTATCGATGATCAATGACCGACGTACTGGTATGGCCCATCAAACGGAAGGGTTTGATGAGTATCACGAAATGGTCGAAGTCTTAACTCCTCGATTTACCAAGCGTCTAGAACATTTGGGAGTGGTCGATTTTGAAGGATTGTTAATTCGACCCCTGCAACTATTTAAAGAAAATTCTGATATTTTAGAAAAAGTCCAAAATTCGTTTACTCAAGTTATGGTGGATGAGTTTCAAGATACAAACCGTATTCAGATGGATTTGATTTCTCAACTGGTGAAGGCCCATAATAATATCGCAGTCGTTGGAGATGACGACCAATCAATTTATGGATGGCGTGGAGCCGAAGTAAAAAATATTCTTAATTTTCCTCAAGAATTTACTCCCTGCGAAGTGATTAAGCTAGAAAGAAACTATCGATCTTCGGCAGAGATTCTAGCGGTAGCCAACGCGGCTATTTCGAAAAATAAAAATCGTCATGGAAAAATTTTAAAGGCTCAGGTTGCGGAAAATACAGGTCATAAGCCAGAAGTTTTTATTCTAGAAAGAGAAGAAGACGAATGTGAATTCGTGATGTCGGAAATTCTAAATTTCCACCGCGAAGGCTATTCTTATAAAGATATCGCGGTATTATATCGATCAAACACTCAAGGTGGTTTGATTGAGTCTTCGTTAAGAAGAGCCAATATTCCCTATCATATTTCAGGGGGAACTTCGATCTTTGATCGTAGAGAGATCAAAGATTTAATGGCGTATTTAAAGCAGGCACTTGCTCCAAATGAAGTTTCACTCCGTCGTATTATCAATGTACCTTCAAGAGGCGTTGGTGACACTACAATTGAAAAATTGACTGAATTTTCTAATGCAAGTCGTATGAATTTTGTCGATGCCTGTCGATTATGGAGAGAAGCTGGAATTCAAGAAAAAGCGGGATTGGCGATCGAATCCTTATTAACTTTTCTTGAAGATCTGCCAGAGAAAATTTTAGATTTTAAAGTTGGATCATCCCCAGGTGCAAGGATGATAGAGATCTTTGATGGTATCGGCTATCGTGATTATGTCTACAGTTCTGCTGCAGACCCTGCATCGGCAGAAAAAAAATGGACGGTCGTTGAAATTTTAGGAAGAATTTTAGATTCCTATTTGGGGCGCAGAGCTTACACTGTGGATTTTATAAAATCCTTTGTGGATTCGATGTTACTTCGTGACGATTTAAGTGAAGAAGAATTAGAAAATAAAGTTCAACTGATGACCTTACATGCTTCTAAAGGTTTAGAGTTCCCAGCAGTTATTTTAGCAGGACTTGAAGAGGATTTATTGCCGCATAAAAATCTCGGTTCTGATATTGATGAGGAACGTCGTTTATTTTATGTCGGTGTTACACGTGCAAAAAAACGTTTAATAATGTCACGTTGCCAACAAAGAAAGCGTAACGGCGTGGTTCGCCCTGTGGCTCCATCTAGATTTCTCTTAGAGGTTCCTAGTGAACTCTACGTTGAATTTCCAATGGGAGCGAGGCCAGTCACAGGACAGGATAGGGAAGATCTCGTCAGTAGTTTCTTGTCTTCGTTGGATAATAAATTAGGACAAAAGAAATAAAAATTATCTCTGCTCTTATATGTGAAAAACCTTCTGTTTCAGTATTAAGATAAATTATTAGTACGGCTTAGGTTTAGGAACTATGTATCTACAAAGTCTAGGCAAAGACTAGATTTATTAGTATAGACAAATAAATTTCAAGAAATCGTTTGAGTGGTCTCTTTGTCAGGTGCAAGACTATTTTTATGAAAAGTGCAAATATTCTAGTTTCAACCTTGATCCTTTTGTCATCAATAGTTTCTACGGCGGCTTATTCAGCAAATGCCAGTGTAGATAATCCGGAAGCACATGTCAGAGTTCGATGGCAGAGAATAGATATTCCTGAGGCACGCTGCGGAGATGGTTCAAAATACTCTGTTTTTATAGATGTTAAAGACAAAACTCCTGATAAATTATTGATTGAATTCATGGGCGGAGGAGCTTGCTGGTCTTCGGGCACTTGCCAGTCTTTGGCCTATATGGCTTGGCTTCGTAAAATTCCTATGATCCCAGCATTTAGTTATTTAACTTATGAAAATAGTTCTCAGCCTTGGGCAAAGCACTCAGTGGTTTATTTTCCCTACTGCACAGGGGATGTTCATTCTGCCAATGTTGTGGTCGATCACGACAATAACGGCAATCTTACCTATCACACAGGCTATAAAAATATCGTAAAAGCCCTAGGGTTTTTGCAAAAAAATAACTGGGTGAATTTTGCAAAATATAAAGACGTTACAGTTTGGGGGGCTTCGGCAGGAGCCATCGGAGCGATGGTGCATGCTCACACTATCGAAAGCTACTTAAATCCCACTGCAAAAAAGACTTTGATTGCAGATAGCCCCGGTTTACATTTTGGTAAAACATTTTGGCACAAGTTTCCATCCAAAGTTCAAGAATCGTTTAAAACATACTTTGGGGATGCTGGATTAGTTGTGGATCTTGAGGATGGATTGGTTGCAAAAAATATGGGTCCTGTTTTTGAGCATCTAAAAAACTGGAATATTGGAATTCTTCAAGGAAGTCGTGATTATTTGATGTCTAGTTTTTTTGGAGAAATTACTCCTGCTGAACACGAAAAATTAGTATTTTCTCGAGAGGGAATTATCGAGACCTCTTATAGATATGGAAATGTGCGTACTTGGACGCCGAGAACTTATATGCATACATTTCTTTTGGTGAAACCTACATCGCAAATTCAAGACGACTATCTCCAATCGGGCTTAGCGTTCGCTAAAGATATATATTTGAATGGAACGGCTCCTTAAGAGTCACTTTGAGTTAAAATTCTCACTTTGAGAGATTTTTCGAATCAGAGTGAGAATTAATGAAAAAAAGTCAAAATATTTTCCTTTATTCTTCCGTAAAGAGCTAAGCCTGTCTTAGACTGTTGTTATCGGGGGAAAAATCTATGCGTTTTCAGCGTCATTTACTATTGCTTGTAGGAGCAACGTCACTCGTGTTCTTTTTTCAGAACTGTTCTGATGCGACAATGATGAGCATGCAGTTCGTAGAAGCACCATCAAAGTATGCGCCTCCTCCAGTTTGCCGAGAGGTAAGCTCTGAAGAAGTTAAGCCTGTTTTCATGTATCAATGGGACAAAACAAAATCATTAAGACCTGAGTATAATAACGTCATGTCATCTGCTGTAGTAGGTGATTTAGATAAAGACGGAATTCCTGAAATTATCTTTACCACTTTTAATGAAAGCGGTGCTTATACCAGTGCTGGTATTGTTCGTGTCATCAGTGGTAAAGATGGATCAGAAAAATTTTCTGTAACTGCGGATGATTTGATGGCCTATGGTACGACGTCTCCGGCGATTATTGATATTGATGGAGATGGTTTCGTAGAAATCTTTTATATCGATGTGGCTGGAAAAAATGTAATTGCTTTAAATTATGATGGAACTCTTCGTTGGAAATTTGCGTATTCTACCGTTGGAGCTAGATTAGACGATTCGTTGTCAGCAACAGATATTAATGGTGACGGTATTGCTGATATCATTGCTCCGGGGATGGTGATTTCAGAAGGTGCTGATAGAGTTCCTTATCAATTAATTTCGTTGGATATTGTCAGTGCATTTTCTTTTGCTGCGAATGTTCAGTCTGCTCGTTATATGAATATTTTGACTCGATTAGGAGTTTTAGATCATACAGGTAAAGAAGTATTTAAATTTGAAACCGCAGGGGCTCCTGGGGTTGCAGATCTTTATGCTGACTCTCCAGGTTCTGAGGTCGTAGTTGTTGGTAGTGGGTTCTTGAAAATTTATTCTTCGAAGGGAGAGGTCCTTCATGCTCATGACTTAAGAGAGCATACAGATTCCACTTGTTCGGGGTCTGTGGGTGGTGGTCAGCCGACGATCGGTGATTTCGACGGAGATCCATCGACATTAGAAATTGCCGTAGCGACGGGTAAATCTCTGACTATTTTTGATAGCAAGGGCTATAAAATTGCTGGAAGTTTAACTACGGATTGTTCATCTAGAAAAACAGGTGTTGCTTCCTTTGACTTTAACGGAGACGGCAAGCCTGAGATTGTCTATGCAGATGAGCAGTTCCTGCGTATTTATGAAATGGATGGTTCGAATAATTTAAAAATTATTTGGGAAGTTCCGAATCCGAGTGGAACATTGTCAGAGTATCCTGTGGTTGCTGACGTCGATAACGACGGATACGCAAATATCGTAGTTGTACAGAACTCTTATTTTATATCTAAGCCGGAAAGTTCTTATTATGGAATGTACGGTGTTCGTGTCTTTGGGCCGAATAAGGCAGGTTCATGGATGCCGACGCGTAACTTATGGAATGAAAACTCTTATATGATTTCAAATGTCACAGATACTCTTCGTCCTCGTGTTAATACTTTGATGAACGGAAAGTTTATGACTTCATTTAAGAGAAACACTTTCCAAGATCTAGAGAAAGAAGTTCGTTGTACTGAGGAAAGTTCTTCGGGAACTGTGACTAAGTAATAAAATATATTTAATATCTTAAAACTTTTTAATCCGTCAAACTGGCTTAAAGCACATTTGACGGATTTTTTGCGTAAAGACATCTTTCTTAAAGCTCCTCTAAGTTTAGAATGAAAAGAGAACTTGGAATTCAAGAGGAGTATTTATGGAAAATTTAGAAACAATTCAGAAAACATCTGAGAATAAATCTTCAGAGATGTCTTCAGGCGATGGCTTCAATCCTCAAAATAAATCGGCTGTACCTAAAAAGAACGCTCAAAAATCAAAGTCTGCAGATGAGTCTAATTGGCCTCCACGTTTGGGAACGGGGCCAGAACGTATGGAGTTTGATGGTTGCCCAAATACCGAAGATGGGGGACATATCGAAATCAAAAAAAAATAGTTCATTATAATTTTTATGGCGAAGATCTGCTGCGCCAAAAAGCTCCCAAAGTCATGGAGTTTGTCGATGTCGTGGTAGAAGAATGGCAAACTGACGGACATTTTATAAATTTGCCCGTGACGAATCCAGTGGCGAAGAGAACTGTGTCGAAAGCCTTTCGAAGAGCTAAGAAAATGGAAAAAACCTTGGAAGATAAGGGTTTTTTTGCCGCAGCGAAAATGGGAATTGATACTTTAAAGGCGAAAATTGAAAAAAGATCCCAATTGTAATATTATGGGGACATGAAAAGACAAGATCGTATTCATAATCAGTTAAATAAGGCGTTACGCCCAGAGTTTCTCGCTCTTGAAAACGAAAGTTACATGCACAATGTACCTTCGGGGAGCGAGACTCATTTTAAGGTTTTGGTCGTAAGCTCTTTGTTTGAAGATCAAAGCAGGGTGGCTAGGCAAAGATTAGTAAATCAAGCCTTGGCAGAGGAATTTAATAGCGGTCTGCATGCTTTGACTCAGATGACCTTAACTCCGGAAGAGTATGCGTCTAAAAAAGACAGTCTTAATTTTATTTCGCCAGAATGTATGGGTGGTTCAAAAAAATAAAAAAGGGCACGGGGTTAATTTCCGAAAGGAAATGGCTGTTTTGGGCAAAGGGTATTCGTAATTTGCGATTACTCTTCGAACTGATCGAGTTTCGACTTTAGTTCCCCTAGGATTCTTTTAACTTCTAAAAGTCGCTCTTCATCAGGAGATTTTTTTGTAGAGACTTCTTGAGCTAGATTATCCCAAGAGTCCAATGCCTGCTTTAATTCGGTATTTAGATTTGCAAATAGGTTTTTCTTAAGTCCTAAGCCTTTATTTTCCATAGGAACTGACTCTGCAGTTTCAGAAGAATTATTTTTATCAAGCTGTGGATCTGAAGGCTTTTTTGGTAGCCCTATGTTGCAATCATTCATTAAATTCAGTCTAACTCTATTTTTTCTAAGGTGTAAATGCCTAAATAATGTTCAAAAAGTTATTCTCACTGTTTTTTCTGAGATGTTATTTCTATATCAAGAAAAACATTTTCATTTAAAGCAGGGTGCTCAGTGTGAATAATGGAACTCCATTTGACAAGTACTTTTGGACTGGTAAATTACTTTGCGTATCAATTCAGCTTAAATACCTAGCAAAATGAGGAGTCAGTACATGTCTCAAGAGATTATCTACACGATGAAGGGTGTGAGTAAACTATATCCACCTCAACGATATGTTTTAAAAGATATTTATCTTTCTTATTTCTATGGCGCAAAAATTGGTGTGCTTGGTCTAAATGGCTCTGGTAAGTCCACTCTTTTAAGAATTATGGCGGGAGTAGATAAAGACTTTTTAGGAGAAGCATTCCCTTCTAAAACAATGAAGGTGGGGTATTTTGAGCAGGAGCCTCAGCTTGATGATAAGTTAACGGTTAAAGAAAATATTTTCTCTGGCATGGGCGAATTGCCAAAACTAATGGCCGAATACAATGCGATCAATGACAAATTCAGTGATCCTGATTTGGACCCAGATGAAATGACTAAATTGATCGACAAACAAGGTGTAATTCAGGAAAAGCTGGAAGCTCTTGGTGGTTGGGATGTGGATCAAAAGATTGAAATTGTCATGGATGCTCTACGTTGTCCGGATGGAGATTTGCCAGTAACTAATCTTTCTGGAGGGGAAAAGCGTCGTGTGGCCTTGGCTCGCTTGATTATGTCAGAACCAGATATTTTACTTTTGGATGAGCCTACGAATCATTTGGATGCTGAATCTGTGGCGTGGTTAGAGCAATATCTTTCTAAATTCCCTGGTACTGTTATTGCGGTTACACATGACCGTTATTTCTTGGACAATGTTGCTGGATGGATTTTAGAACTAGATCGTGGTGAAGGTATTCCTTGGAAGGGGAATTATTCTTCATGGCTTGAACAAAAAGACAAGCGTATGGCGAATGAACAAAATCAACAAAGCAAGCGTGCCAAAACATTAGAAAGAGAGCTTGAGTGGATTCGTCAGGGAGCAAAGGCTCGTCAGGCGAAATCTAAAGCACGTATTTCTAACTATGAAAATCTGATCAAAGAGGCCACTCCTGATAAAATTCAAGAGATGTCTATTTATATTCCACCTGGACCTCGTTTAGGAGATATCGTAGTCGATGCTCAAAATATCTCTAAAGGGTATGGTAATAAGGCGCTCTTAGATGAAGTGAGTTTTACAATTCCTCGTGGTGCGATTGTGGGTGTTATCGGACCTAATGGTGTCGGTAAATCGACGTTGTTCAGAATGATCACTGGCAAAGAAACCCCAGATTCTGGATCTTTCAAGGTTGGTGAAACCGTTAAGATTGCTTATGTGGATCAAACTCGCGAAACTTTGGATCCGAACAAGACCATCTACGAAGAGCTTTCTGGGGGCCAAGATGTGATCCAATTAGGAACTCGTGAGATCAATGCTCGTCAGTACGTTTCATGGTTTAATTTCTCTGGTTCTGATCAGCAGAAAAAAGTTGGGCAGTTGTCAGGAGGAGAGAGAAACCGTGTCAATATGGCAAAAATCCTTAAAGAGGGTGGAAACCTATTGCTACTGGATGAACCGACAAATGATCTAGACGTAAATACAATGCGTGCCCTCGAGGAAGCTTTGCTTGAATTCGGTGGCTCTGCGATCGTGATTTCGCATGATCGTTGGTTCTTGGATCGAATTTGTACTCATATCATGGCTTTTGAAGGGGATTCAAAAATTGAATTTTTCCCTGGAAATTTCAGTGAATATGAAGAAGACCGTAAAAAGCGCCTCGGAGAAAATGCAGCACCCAAACGTGTCCGTTTTAAAATGATCTAGTGATAAAAATTAAAAACCCCGAGGCTAATAATCTCGGGGTTTTTTTGCGTTTAAGCCTCTTTAAATAAAAGAGAAATCTTGTTCGACTTTGATTGGTCGACTCTGTAGTTAGATCTAAGGCTATTTAGGAAGGGAAAGTAAAACTTTAGTGCCTTTGCATTCCTTGTTGTTTTCAAGCTCATCAGAGGAAGATGAGATCTGTATTTGACCTCTTAATTTATTAAGATATCTAGCTGTCAGCGGAAGTCCATAACCTGTTCCGATCTCGCCAAAAGTTCCCTCGCGAATATTTTCTCTAGAAAAATGATATAAACTTTCTTGGAGGTGGGCGGGAATTCCGATGCCAAAGTCTTGGACTTCAATGTAAATCCAAGCATCATTGTCCCATACTTTAATATCTATAGTTCCGCCGATATCCGAGTATTTAATAGCATTGTGAATGACGTTTTTAAGGACAATTTCCTTTAAGACATCAGAGTCTGTATAAAAATCAAAATTTTTATCTTCGAAATGAGTATTGATTTTCAGACTTTTTCTGGAAGAAAAATTAGAGAGATTGCTTAAAGTGTCTTTGATGCAGCTTTTTGCGCTAACCTTATTGAAGGTAAGTAGTTTTTGCTCTTCATTAAGAGCCTTAAGATGAGTGACTTGCTTAAGTACCGATGTCAGTTGGTTGACACTGTTTTCGAGGTCATGATTGGCGGTCATTAGGGGGAGTAGGTCTTTAATAGATGTTTTTGTGGTATTAACTGGCGATACAGTGCTCAGGGTGGAGTTGATTTCGGTGATGAATTTATTAACCAATTTTTCGATATCTTCGTTGTCCGCTTTTATTTTTAGAATACGAGAGCGTTCCTCTTTGACGAAAATACTCATGTTAAAAGCGGTAAATAGTAAGAATAGTGACGTATCTAAAATTCTGCTTAAGGTCAGAGCTTTGTCGGAGAAAGACCAAGGAACATAGATATCAATACTTTTTAAATAAGCAAAACCAATGACGACACCAATTGCAACAGCAAATCCCATTTTAAGGAATCTATGACCTAACAGTGTGCCATAAACTAAGGGGAGACCAGCGAGCCAGATCAGCCCAGGAGAATCTATTCCCCCTGTGGCATAAACGAAGACACTGATAACCATAGGTGAAAAGATACTGATAAAAGGTCGAGAGAGATGAGCATTTCCGGTGGACTTTAGGGAAAGAGGAACAAAGATAAATAAAAAAAGCAGCGGGAAAAGGACAATATTATAAGAGGCTTCGCCGTGGATTAAATTGAGCTTAACGCTATAGGCCGCTATAGCTATGTTAATCGTAAGGTATAAAAACCGTTCGTATGTTTTTATATCCGTATGTGCAATGAGAGAGCCCTTCCGTAGTTCCGATTGCTTTCCCATAGATTCCCCATTTGTTCCAAGTTTTAAAGAGCGATTCTCATAAATATAGCATAACCGTTTAAAACTTGAAATTGTTTGATGGAGGGCGTCTCAAACTAAGAATCAAAGAAACCTTGTAATGTTGTGTAGTGTGATTTTAGAGCGATGAAGTCAGTCGCAGACCCTCCGTGATCAGGATGAATCTTTAAAGCAGCTTTGCGAAAAGCTCTGCGTAGTTCATTGAGAGTAAAGGCTTCTGACAGATCGGTAACGATGGTTTTGAAGAATTCAAAAGCCAATGTTTGAGGAGCTGTAAGTTTGTGAGGAGGGCGGACCCGTGTTTTATGTGGATACTTGTGTCGCGCTAAGAGTAAGTCTGTTTTTTGAATGCGACCCATTAAATAAGATAGGTGGGCAGGCTCAGAAGCAAGTGTATCTTGGAAAACTTCTCGGTGAAAACTCTCTTCACCAATTTTATCAGCAAGAATTTTTTTAAAGCTTGGTCTGAAATCCATTCTATATATATCGGAATGAGACGGTCTTACTAGAGGCTAGTTTTAGTTAGGGGCCTTACTTTTAAAGGATTCTAGAGGGGGTTTATGGGGAAAGAGGCCTTGGGAATTAGTAAAGAGGAAGTATATGTTTTTTATTCTCGGTAGATAATTTGATGATTATACGACTCGGTGGGGGTGGGTGGTTGGTGGTATTTTCAGGAGTTTTTCCTCTGAAAAATTGGTTTGAACGAGGGGGGAATTTGATTTTTTTGTCATTTCCCTAGGGGAAACGGCGTTTTTTTTGTTAAAAAATGAAAAAAAAGTGAAAGTACCTGCATTTTCTTTTGGACAAACCCCTTGAGTTGGATACACACTAAGCTCATTCGAGATAAAAACTAAAAAAACTAACGGAGGAATTTCGAATGGCTAAAGCTGCTAAGAAAGCTACTACTAAGAAAGCTACAACTAAAAAAGCTGCTCCTAAGGCTGCTAAAAAAGCAACAGTAAAAAAAGCTGCTGCTCCTAAGAAAGCTGCAACTAAGAAAGCTGCTGCTCCTAAAAAAGCTGCAACTAAAAAAGCTGCTGCTCCAAAGAAAGCTGCTGCTCCTAAAAAAGCAAAAACTGCACGTAAACCGAACGCAGCTTTCATGAAAGAATTGACTCCTTCTGCAGCTCTTGCAGCAGTAGTTGGTGCTTCTCCACTTCCAAGAACTGAAGTTGTTAAAAAGCTTTGGGCTTACATCAAAAAGAACGGTCTTCAAGACGCTAAAAACAGAAGAAACATCAATGCTGACGCGAAACTTAAAGAAGTTTTCGGCGGTAAAACTACAGTTTCTATGTTTGACATGACTAAACTAGTTTCTAAGCACCTTAAATAGGCCTTAGTTACCAGAATTAATGTCCAAGAAGCCCGAAGCCTAGCTTTCGGGCTTTTTTTATATCCAAAAGGTGGGGGAGGCTCTTGGATAAGGTAAATTCTCCTCTCTTTTTGCTTGAAAATCCTCTCTGTTCATAGAGAAAAGTTGGTTTCATCTATCCAAGTCCTAGGGGCTGTGCTATACAGGGGACCTATGGCAATTACTCCACTAAATTTAGAAGAAATTAAAAAGATGACTCGGGCTTGCAGGATCGCTGCGGATACTTTGGTATACCTTCAGAAGTATATCAAGGCTGGAATGACGACGAACGAGATCGATCTACTTAGCTATGATTTTATGGCCTCAAA